>OMQZ01000115.1 GCA_900313355.1 uncultured Rhodospirillaceae bacterium | reverse complement strand
TTCTGCCGAAGCCGCCGGAGACCCGCCGCAGGCAGCAAGTGACAGTACTAAAACGAATGTCAGGATCAGACTTGTGATCTTTCGCATTACATTCCCTCCCCAAAAGTTCATTGTCCACATTATACTCTGCGCGGTGCTGAGATTCAAGGACAAAAAAACCGGGGAACTTTCTTGCTCTTGGAGGTACATGATGAATAAAAGAACAATCGCTTTGACGAAAGAGCAATTTGAAGAGATTATCACAACGATGAAAGCCGGAAGCACGTTATTTCGCCCAAACGAATGGATAGCAACAGCTTTAGTCCTGGAAGCGAATCTTGGCTTGCGTATAAGCGATATACTCAAGCTCCGTCTTCGAGATATCATCAAAGACGGTAACCGTTATCGACTGGAAATCACGGAACAAAAGACGGGAAAACAAAGAGTGTTTACTGTACCTTTGGTTATTCAGCAGTACATCGAAAACTACTGTCTTCGGAATCAAATAAAGAGTGACGATGTGATCTTTCCGTATTCAGAACGCGCTGTTCAAAAGCACCTTGCTGTTATATGTGATTACTTGGGGTATAGTGGGATCAGCACACATTCTTTCCGCAAATACTATGCAAGTGAAATCTACAAGAACAACGGTTATGATATTGCTTTAGTTCAGCGCCTCCTGCAGCATTCATCTGCTTCAGTCACACAACGATATATTGGAATCGAAAGCGCTCGGATTGAACGGGCTATTGAACAACATACGGATTTGCTATAGCAAGAAATTGACATAAACATCAATTCACGCAAGATATAGTATTCAAGCTTCTCTTGCTGTGCTATAATTATTATTACGAATATGCCTGAAAGAGGTACGCGATAATGACAGATGCACAGCAAAGAGCAGCAGCAAAGGCGTTTTCTGAATACTGGAAGGGAAAAGGATATGAGAAAGGCGAATCTCAATCCTTTTGGACTGCCTTGCTTCGTGATGTGTATGGCGTCGAGCATCCCGAACATTTTATTCAGTTTGAGGAACAGGTTCATTTAGACCATACAAGCTTTATAGATGCATATATTCCAGAGACAAAGGTTCTCATTGAGCAGAAAGGCTTAGGCAAAGACTTAAACAAACCGATAAAACAGTCTGACGGTTCTTTGCTGACACCGTTTGAACAAGCAAAACGATATATTACGGAGCTTCCACTTTCAAAGCATCCCCGTTGGGTTATCACTTGTAACTTTGGGGAATTTTATGTTTATGATATGGAAAAACCGGGCGGCGCTCCCGAGAAAATTCTTTTATCCGATTTGGAAAAAGAATACTATAGACTATCCTTGCTTGTTCATACGGACGATGTGCATCTTCGCCGCGAAATGGAGATATCTATACAAGCGGGCGATATCGTCGGCCTACTTTATGATGCTTTGTTGAAACAGTATATTGACCCATCAAATGAACAAACACTAAAAAGCTTGAACAAACTGTGCGTCAGACTTGTTTTCTGCCTATATGCGGAAGATGCCGGGATTTTCGGTAAACACGGGATGTTTCACGATTATTTGATGAAATATGACACAGAAGACTTGCGGGAAGCTCTCGTGCGATTGTTCCGTGTCCTCGATACCAAAATTGAAGAGAGAAGCCCTTATCTAAAAAAGACACTTGCTCAATTTCCGTATGTGAACGGCGGCTTGTTTGCTGATGAAGAAATTGAGATTCCGCAATTAACAGATGAAATACGGGATTTGCTGTTAGTTAAAGCAAGTGAGAATTTTGACTGGTCAGAAATCAGTCCGACTATCTTCGGAGCAGTTTTTGAGAGCACATTGAATCCGGAAACAAGGCGTTCCGGAGGAATGCACTATACCTCAATTGAAAACATTCACAAGGTTATTGATCCGCTATTTCTCGATGATCTGAAAAAGGAATTGGATGAGATAAAATCTATTGCGGTCATCAAAACGCAAGAAAGACGATTGCGGGATTTTCAGTCAAAGTTGGCTTCCCTGTCGTTTTTGGATCCCGCAGCGGGCAGCGGAAATTTTTTGACGGAGACTTATTTATCGCTTCGGCGCTTGGAAAATGAGGCGCTCTCACTTTTGATGCGTGGACAAATGTCATTTGCTGATTCAAGCTATAATCCTATACAAGTTTCCATTGGTCAGTTTTACGGAATTGAAATAAATGATTTTGCGGTAACTGTCGCGAAAACTGCGCTATGGATTGCCGAAAGCCAGATGATGAAAGAAACAGAGAGTATTGTGTTAATGCCTCTCGAGTTTTTGCCATTGAAAAGCTATGTGAATATTGTCGAAGGAAATGCTCTTAGAATAAATTGGAATGATGTTGTTCCAGCAGATAAGCTGTCATTTATTATGGGGAATCCGCCTTTTGTCGGTTATGGCTTGCAGAGCGAAGCACAAAAATCAGATATTCTTAAGCTTTATGTCGATGAAAACGGTAAACCTTATAAAACCGCAGGAAAGATAGATTATGTCGCAGGTTGGTATTGGAAAGCATCTGAAATGATGCAAAATACAAAAATCCGGGCGGCGCTTGTTTCCACCAACAGTATTACACAAGGAGAACAAGTTGCAAGTGTTTGGCGCCCTCTTTATGATCGCTTTGGTATTCATATTGATTTTGCCCACAGGACATTTCGATGGGATAGTGAGGCATCAATTAAGGCACATGTTCATTGTGTTATTGTGGGATTCTCAACACAGGTCACGAATACTCAGAAAGTGATATATGATGGTCTTATAGTTAATAAAGTTGATAATATAAATGCATATTTGATTGCTTCAGATAATACTTTCATCGAAAGCAGAACAAAACCTATCTGTGATGTTCATGAGATGACTTCTGGAAATAGGCCTGCTGACGGGGGACACTTGATAATCGAAGCAGACGAATATGATGCTTTTATTAGTGCCGAACCAAAGGCATTGAAATACATAAAAAGGTTGAGCGGAGCCACTGAATTTATAAACAATAAAAAGAGATGGTGTTTGTGGTTAGTAGGAGTAACACCTGCTGAGCTGCGAAGTATGCCCGAAGTAATGAAACGAGTTGAGGCATGTAAAGCTGACAGATTGTCTGGAGCCGAGGATCGTCAGAAATTAGCTATGACACCGGCATTGTTCAGAGAAACAAATAATCCAGAAACCTGTATTGTTGTCCCCCGCCATTCATCACAAACACGAAAGTATATACCGTTTGGTTTTATCGGTAAGGAAACTATTCTTACAGATGCTGCAATGTGCATCCCTAATGCAACAGTATATGAATTTGGGGTCCTTGAATCTAACGTTCACATGGCCTGGACACGAGCAGTATGCGGACGATTGAAAAGTGATTATCGTTACAGTAAGGATATTGTTTACAACAATTTCCCCTGGCCGAACGCAACAACGGAACAAAAAGCCAGAATAGAGCAGACGGCGCAGGCAATTTTAGATGCGAGAGCTCTTTATCCGGACAGCAGCTTAGCTGATCTGTATGACGATCTGACCATGCCTCCCGAATTAAGAAAAGCTCACCAAAATAATGACCGTGCAGTTATGCAGGCGTATGGTATGTCTGTAAAGGAAACTACAGCAGCCTCCTGCGTTGCACAGTTAATGAAAATGTATCAAGCGAAAATTGCGGAACAGTGAGTATTTGCTTTCTTGATTAGAGGTGTCTGAATGGCTATTCACACTAACTCGGATTATTCTCAAGGCGCAAGATGGTTTATACTATATAACTACTTTCTTCGGCATTGCGATATAGATCATTATGTAGGAAGAAAAAAGTCATTGAGGACCTTAAATCAGATTATAATATATCCATTAGCGCTAATACTCTCCGCGAGGATATAAAGATTTTACAGGCAGAACCTTTTAATCTGGATATTGAGATGGATAGAAGTGCCCGAGGTGGGGCAGGAGGCTATCATCTTTTTTCTATGCCATTTGAGCCCTACGAATTGAAGCTAATGATAGATGGGATTTCTTGCTCTTGGATTTTATGCCATTGCAAAGTGGTTAAGCCTTCCTCACGGCACCATGCCAAGAAGGTGTTTGTTATCCGGACATAGGTTGCTATTGAGTTGTTAGCAAGTCCACCTTGCCGCATCAAAACAACCATCCCATCAAGCTTTTTCTTGGTGAGATCCTCAAGAGGTGCAGTAACATCAATGTACTTGCGAAGAGTTCTTAGCAGATCTTGATAGTTGTTAAGAGTTGCCGGGGAGTTGTTGCAAGCTGCTTTGTGGATGATGAAAGAAAAAAAACATCCTCCAACGAGTTTCCTTTTGGTTCTTCAGTGCGGATTTTGAGCTTCATTTGTAACCGCCTCCTTTGTAAAAATCGGGGCGAAAATAATCCGTACAAACTTCCTGCCAGAACGAACGTGATGACCGGATTCGGAAACGATTCCTCAACCTCCTGCCACTTGCTAAGACCTTAGGTGTACCAAGGGAAAACAAAACCCGAGGCAGAAACACCTCGGGCAATCAAAAAGCTGCTGACCGGATTTGAACCGGTGACCTCATCCTTACCAAGGATGCGCTCTACCGACTGAGCTACAGCAGCTTATGCAGCGGCGCTTTTTGCCGCGCAAGGTGTAATATACAATAATCTTTTCGGCTTGTCAACATATTTTTCAGGAAAAATCTGTTGACAGTGACAACCTTTTATTGTACAATCTCCCTTGCGCTGTTTAAGGACGCGCGGGTGTAGTTCAATGGTAGAACACCAGCCTTCCAAGCTGGACACGTGGGTTCGATTCCCATCACCCGCTTATCC
>OMQZ01000104.1 GCA_900313355.1 uncultured Rhodospirillaceae bacterium | reverse complement strand
CTGAAATCGCGTTCGCCTTGATTGATTTTTGTTAAGTATTGGGCTGTTAATTCTTTAACTTTTTCGCTCTTAATACGATTTATTTCACGAGCAATTAAAGCTTCGCCGACTTTTTTTGTTTCAGGAGAGGCGTAGTCAGTTAAAAATTCTTTTAAGGTTAAGAGAGCGTTCGGGTGGCAACAATTTAAGATCTGCATTTTTTTGCATAAGTCCATAAATCTGTCGCCCGTTCTTCCTGCGCGATAACAAGCAGTGCAAAAACTCGGGATATAATCCATTTCCATGAGCCAACGGACAACTTCATCAAGGCTTCGCTGATCACTGACATCAAATTGTTCGCTGTCATGTTCGCGCTCTTTATTGTCATAGCCGCCGACTGATGTACGCGATGCGCCTGAAATTTGGGAAATTCCGTAGTGAATAACGCGTTCGCGACATGCTTTGCTCTCACGGGTTGAGATAATCATACCGGTGTATGGTGTTGAAATGCGAGTGCAGGCAATGATTTTTGCAAAAATATCATCATCAATACCATGTAAAAAAGCATTCGGATCAATGTCTGAGGCGTGTTTTAAGCGCGGAAATGAAATCGTATGAGGACCAACGCCGAAACGAGCTTCTAAGTGTTCAGCATGCATTAAAAGTCCGGCAAATTCATATTGATAAGATTCAAGACCGAATAAAACACCTAAGCCGACGTCATCAATGCCGCCTTCCATGGCACGATCCATGGCTTCAGTGTGGTAACAATAGTTGTGTTTCGGACCGGTCGGGTGCAAAAATTCATAAGATTTTTTGTTGTATGTTTCTTGAAATAAAATGTATGTGCCGATACCTGCATCCGCGAGTTTTTTATAGTTCTCAACAGTAGTGGCGGCAATGTTGACGTTAACTCTTCTGATTGCACCGTTCTTATGTTTGATGGAATAAATTGTTTTGATGCAATCTAAAATGTATTCAATCGGGTTGTTAACAGGATCTTCGCCGGCTTCGATTGCAAGGCGTTTATGTCCCATATCCTGAAGGGCAATAACTTCTTTTTTAACCTCTTCTTGGGTTAGTTTTTTTCGAGGCATTGTTTTGTTTTTTGCATGATAAGGACAATATGTGCAGCCGTTGACGCAGTAGTTCGATAAGTAAAGAGGGGCAAAAAGCACAATACGGTTGCCGTAAAAATCTTTTTTGAATTGTTCTGCTAAGGCGAACATCTCATCATTTTTTTCTTTGACGTCGCACGCAAGCAACACAGAAGCTTCACGATGGTTCAAGCCTTTGCGGAGTTTGGCTTTTTCTAAGATTTCATCAATGAGTTTTATGTTGGATTTGTTTTGGTTGGCGTATTCGAGCGTTGCCATGATTTCGTCATGGCAGATAAACTCTTCGGCCTTTGATGATTTTGGATTGTACATATATATTCCTTTCTTTTGGGGCAGAAAAATCTTTCCCGTCAGTTAGAGTTAAGTTTTTAAATTTTGGAATAAACCGTTTGGGTTGAAACGTTTTTGAGTGCACCGATTTTGCCGGAAAGGGCAGAAATTGTATCTTGCGGAGCATCAACGGCAACAGAAATAATATTGATGCCTTTTGATTTGTAGGGCAAGCCCATGCGCCCGATGATGTATTCACCGTATTCGTGCAAAATTTCGTTGATTTTTGCAGAAGATGCGCGATCTTTGACTAAAATGGCGATGATAGCAACACGTGTTTCCATAACTTATATTCCTTTTTTTTGAGGTTATAAATTTTTCTTTTTCAAAAGTCAAGACTTGTCATATTTTTTTAACTTAAAAAAACTTGATAAAGTGTGCGTTTTGTGGTATATTGATTTCATAGGTTATCTCAAAAAAAGGAGAGGCGTCATGTCAACTGATGAATACGAAGATAAATATAATTACGATATGTATGCCGGTTATCAAATTCAACATTTGAACGAAGATTTTGAGCGTTTGAGGCCTTCTCAATTTGAGACAGAAGATGCATACAGAGCAGCTTTAATTGAACAATACAGAGGAATTCGAGAAGCAGAATATCGTGCTGTTTGTTATAATAAAGGGCTTGAAATGTATAAAGATTCTATGGCTGCTATTGTGGCGACCGGAAATAAGCGAGAAATGAACAGAAGTATTTGGAACGGATTGCAAGATATTCCGACAAATATTGTTCCTGCAGACAGCATTGCAAGGCGTACGCCGATGTATGTAATGGACAGGTATGAAAAGGCCGGTTCGGATCAAACGCATTGCTGTGCAGTTACCGGTTCAACGGTTGTACAAGCTATTTGTGATGAAATGAATTGTTGTGATGAAGCGAATATAGTTACCTTTGATGATAAATCGAATTTTAAATATTATCATACGGGAGCAGGGCATTTTATGTTTGATCCGAATACAAAGGGATATAACGGTTCTGGGACCTTGTCTGATTTAATACGTGAAGGAAAAATTGATGCGGGAGACAGAATCGCTTCATCAAACGGAGCCGGAGCTTCTAATTCGACGAGCGGTAAGCATGAACGCGTGGTCGTTTCTGTTGAAAGAAACGCGCAAGGCGAAGTTTTGGGCTATACACTGCAAGCCAACAATCCGGCAGAACTCAGTTTCCACAGAATTGGTGATCCGACAGATAAGATGAACAAAACTCATGTTGAATATGCAAGCACGAAAGCTTGGATGGACCATCAGATTGCTGAAGAATGTTTGGCACTTGAAAGTTTGACATCGGAAGAAATACAGCAACAGATTTCAGAAAAAAAAGAACATACAGCCGAGGTCATCAGAAATACGGCAACAGACAAAGAAAAGGGCTTGATTGAAGGAAATGTTAATACACGCTTTTCAGATAAATATGACAGAGACTATGCGCAATATCACCAAAAGATGCGTGAGGAACAGGCAAAGATGTTTGAAGATATTCAATTACAAGTAGCAGAGCTGCAATTGGCCAAAGGGATTGTGCTTGATCCAAATGCCGGAAGAGCGACAATTAAAGATCCTATTGTAGCACCTAGTGTTATTCATAAGGATGTTGAGGGGTTAATTCAAAAAGCTGAGGCTTTGACACCTAAGGCAGATGAGGCAAAGGCATTGGAAAAAGAGACAACTTCGTCTGAAAAAACAGATGCGGAAAAACTTTTAGCATTAAGAGGGCTTGCGCCTGAAAAAGAAACAGGTGTGAAAGATAAGAGCCCAAATACGCCGGTTAAAACGCATGTTATTGCTTCTGTTATTGAAGAAAAAAGGTCTTATAATTAAAAAACTTGTGTTTTAAAATTGTTTGCTCTAGAATAGGACTGATTTTAGAGGAAATATAATGCAATTAAATACAATAGTCTGTTCCGGAATCAATGAAAAAAATGAGATTGACGAGGCGGTTGCTTTTATAAAAAAGTATCCGAGTGTTGAGTTTGGCGTTCAATGCTCGCCTAAAAAAGCAGGCTTTGGGACAGCCCGCTATGAATGGCTCAAAAAGTTATGTTTAAAACTTGATGAGGAAAAAATTAAGGGGCGTATTGCGCTTCACTTAAATGAAGGATTTGTCATTTCGTTTTGTGAAGGAAAGGTTCCCGATGAGGTTGAAAAACTATTAAGAGAAAGTGATGCTATCGGGCGGTTACAGCTGAATTTTAAAATCGGACGAGAAGTTTTTGACGGCAAAAAGGTTCCGGATATCAATAAGCTTTCAAAATCAATTGATGAGGTGTATGGACACCAGATTATTGTTTCGGCAAGTGAAGCTAATTTGGCGTTTATTCAAAAAATGCATTATCAAGGAATAAAGTTTGATGCGTTGTTTGATGATTCGTTTGGGGAAGGGATATTGCCTAAATCGCGCCAAGCTCCCCTTTTTGATGATGTATTTCAAGGATATGCCGGCGGGATTTCGCCCGAAAATGTGGCAGGAGAGCTTGAGAAAATCAGAAAAGTTGCTCGAAATGATGTTTTCATTGATGCAGAAGGAAAACTCAAAGAAAATGGTGCGTTTTCGTTTGAAAAAGCAGCAAAATATGTTCAAAATGCATTTTCATGGCAGACTTTTTATTCTCAAATCAATATTTCAGAACAGGTGCGATAAAGAAAAAAAACTGTTTTTTACGATTTGAAAATTCCGATTTTTCTTGATTTTTCAATATTTTTGTGGTAACATAAATATATGGAGAATCTGCAAAGGAGCGGATTGTTGAAACCTTTATGCTTTAAAGGAGGAAAGAAATGAATAAGAAGCTTTTAATTTTAGGCGTTGGAACGCTTGTTTTGTTCGCCGGCGAGGTATTGGCCGGTTGTACAACGTATATGTCTAATGGCAGAAAGACGCGTTATACGTGTACCTATACAGATGGCCACTACTACACATATTATTACGATTCACAAGGTCGGACAACCTCATATGTGTATTATGATACCACAAAAACGCTGACAAAAAAGCACGACTATTCGTATGACGAAGATGGGACGCAAACAGTCCTTCAATATAACAGCCAAGAATCTATTGCAAGCAATACGGTGGATAAAAAAACAGAAAGCCAATATAATGAAAACGGAAAGACAACTTTATATACCGAATGGAACTCAGCAGATGCTGTTGCAAATAATACGCCGGATAAGAAAACAGCTTATGGTTATGATGATGCGGGACACACCACTTCATATACATATTGGAATTCTGCCGAATCTGTAGCCAATGATGCGCCGGATAGCAAATATGAACACACCTATGATGAAAACGGTCATCAAATTTCTTCTATAAGTTGGTACTCTCCGGAATCTGTTGCAAATAATACGCCGGATTATAAAACAGAATACACTTATGATGAAAACGGTCATCAAAATTCAACTACAATTTGGAATTCTGCCGAAAGCATAGCAAATAACACACCGGATTATAAGACAGAAACACTCCGTGATGAGAACGGATATACGAATGGAGAAATATATTATAGTTCCAGAGAAGCGGTTGCAAGCAATACACCGGATTATAAATGGGTATCTGAAAGCACTTATGATGAAAACGGTTTTCAGATGTCGCACTCATATATGGAATGGCGTTCTGCTGAATCGATTGCAAATAATACGCCGGATTATAAATATAGAGATCGTCGTACCGAAGATTGGAGCGTTAGTTTACAAGAAACATGGACCAGTTCACAATCAATTGCAGACGACACACCAGATGTTTATCGCTTTATGTCAAACGGTCAGGAATTTTTCTATGGTAAAAACGGCGAGCTGTTGCCCGGTAGCGGCGATGTGATGATATATGATGACCAAGGTCGTCTTATCAGAAGCGGCTGGTCAGGATGCTAAAAAAGGAGGGTAAGGCCATGAAAATGAAATTTTTTATGATAAGCTTGTTCGCAGCACTTCTGTTTTCAGTAAATGTTAAGGCAGAAGAAGGGGACGACGGCATTTGGTGCGGCGGTCAGACCTTTATCTATAATGATGACGGAACGTTTACGATAAGATGGGACGGCGGGTATGAAGAAACATATGATTCTTTAGATGACTATTATACAGAAAAGTATGGCTATTTGCCGGATAAAAATCTTGCAGATACTGATTTTATCACAATTTTTGGCATTTCGTTGCCGAATAATAACCCGGGGCAAAGCAACGGGTTGGACAGACCGCGCGGGCGCCTGATTTATACTGTTCAAGAGGCAAGCGAAATCACAAAAGAAGGCGCAATTAACAAAGTTCGCCTTCGTTACAGATAATCAAAAAAAGAGGTCTGATGACCTCTTTTTTTTATTCTTTTTCTTCGGCTCTTGCTTTTTCAAGCTTTTTTAAGAGCATATCACGTTTGAGGCGGCTTAAATGATCAATGTATAAAATGCCGTCCAGGTGGTCGATTTCATGCTGCAAAATAACAGCTAAATAATCTTCAGCTTCAATCTCGTGTTCAATGCCGTTTTTGTCTTGATAGCGGACTTTGATTTTTTTTTTACGTTTAACATCTGCTCTTTGGTTGGGTAAAGATAAGCAACCTTCGCAAAAGAAAATCGTTTCTTCAGATTTATAAACAATTTCGGGATTGACCAAAGTCATCGGATTGCCTTTTTTATGATTGCCGTTTTCATCGTCTTCTTGCTCAGCATCAAGTACAATCATTCGCTTTGAAACACCAACCTGCGGAGCTGCCAAGCCGGCTCCATGGTCGGCATACATGGTTTCTAACATATCGTTTAAGAATGTGCGTAACTCATCATCAAATTTTGTGACAGGTTCGGCTTTTTGACGCAAAATCGGGTCGGGATATTCATATAAAGGCAATAAACTCATTTTTAATTCCTAACGGCGTGAGCAATTTGATCTAAGAGGGCATTAATCATTTTGGGTTCGTTTTTATTAAAGAAAGCATATGCTAAATCAACATATTCTTGAATTAAAACCTTTGTATCAATGTCTAAAGTGTGGGTGAGTTCATAAACAGCACAAAGAAGCAAGGCCTGCATGATGCCGTTCATTTTATCAAAATCCCACTTCTCATTTAAATATGAGTTCAGTGATTTTTCGAGGCTTTCTTTGTTTGAGTGAACACCTCTGACCAAGGATTGAAAATAATCCGTGTCAATCGGGCTGATTTCTACCATTTGTTCGGTATGATTGACACCTTCTTCTTCAATAACATAACGCCCTATTTTTCCTTGAACGAAATCTTGAATAACCTCATCAACGGGAAGCTCTCCGAAATGAGCCATATAGACAGCTTGAACGGCAGCTAAACGTGCGCCTGATTTTTTACGGATTTTTTTTGAGACAAATTTCATGGTTTTTTAATCCTTCTTTTCAAGAACCGGTTTGACCAGTTCGTCGATTGTTTTTACAAATTCTTCAAAGTCTTTGACTTCTTTAAAATCTTTATAAACGGAAGCAAAGCGAATGTAGGCGATGTTATCAAGTCTGGAAAGAGAATCCATAACGGCTTCACCGATTTCTTTCGTAGAAATTTCGGTTTCGCCCGAGCTTTCAAAACGACGAATAATTGAATTGACGACTTTGTCTAAGCGCTCAGGAGAAACAGGACGCTTGCTTACGGCAATTGAAATCGAACGGTAGAGTTTTTCGCGATCAAACGGAACATGTTCGCCGTTTTTTTTGACAACAGTCAATTCGCGTAATTGAACACGCTCAAAGGTTGTGAACCTTGAACCGCATTCGGGGCATTCGCGCCTGCGTCTGACACAGGTATCATCATCACTGTTGCGTGAATCTTTAACAATGGTGTCATCAAATCCACAAAAGGGACATTTCATATTTTAACTTCCTTTTTTTATCAGCTCTTCGGTTATTTGATAGAGCCTCGATGAGTATCTTGCCCCCTTTATAAGCAAAATATCTTCATTTTGCAAGAGGTCTTTTAATAAAAATTTATCAAGTCCGTCTTTGCTCTCAAAGTAGTATTGTTTCATGTGTTTTGGAAGACAGGCGAGCATATCTTTCATTTCTTCACATACACCGACGACAATATCAATATTGGTTTTTGCAAGAGCTTGACCAATTTCAATGTGTTTTTCTTTTGAATGAGAACCGAGTTCGGCCATTTTTCCCAAAACGGCAATTTTTCGCCCCTTTGAGCTCATATTATCGAGTGCGGATATGGCAAGTTTCATCGCTTCGGGTTGACCGGAGTAACTGTCATCAATTAAGGTATATGTGCCGCCTTTTTTTAATTTAAGTGTATGTTTTTTTCCTCTGCCGTCTAAAGCACCAAAATCTTTGATAAATGAAGCAGCTTTTTGAACATTAAGGTTTAAGGCTTCGATGATTTTTAAGGTCGCCCATGCATTATAAAAATGGTGTTCCCCTTCATCTTGGAGCTCAAAGTCGGCTTTGGGCTGGTTGTTTTTGCCAAAGAGGAGAATCTTATTTGTTTTCTTTTTGGCTTGCTCTATCAATATATCAGCATAGTTTGTGTCAGCATTGATGACGGCTGTTCCGCCTTTTTTTAAGCCCTCAAAAATTTCGGCTTTTGCTAGCGCAATATGTTCTAAATCAGGGAAAAATTCGATATGCATCGGATAAACGTTTGTGATGAGCGCAATATCAGGTTTAACATATGAGGTAAGACGTGAAATTTCACCTTTGGCACTCATGCCCATTTCAATGACGGCAAAATCAGCGGATAAATCCATCTTGCACAGACTTTCGGGAACACCAACGAAATTGTTGTGGTTTCCTGATGTGGCGTAAACTTTGCCGAAGTGAGATAAAATGAACTTAATTTCTTCTTTTGTTGTTGTTTTGCCGGCACTCCCTGTTAAGCCAATGACAATACCTTTAAATTGATCTCTGATATAGCTGCCGATTTTGCCATAAGCGTCAAGCGAATCGGCCGCTAAAATTTGTTTGTCTTTTGATATATCATCAATATAGTGCTCAACAACGGCAGCAACAGCGCCTTTGTTTATAACGTCTTTAACATAAGAATGCCCATCAAATTTTTCGCCTTTGACAGCGATGAACAAATCTCCTTTTTCTATGGTTCGGCTATCTGTTGAGATGTTTTTGATTTTGATGTCCGAAGTTTTGATATCCGAGCCTAAAATTGAGGCGATTTTATTTAGTGTTATGTTCATATTTTTGCCTTTCAAAATGTATATCTAAAATATATATAAAATATTCTTGAAAATATGTTAAAATGCGCTTGATTTGAAAAAAAACTTTTGTATAATGCGCGCAGAATTAAACTATGTTTTAGGAGAATATAATGGAAAATGAGCCTTGCTTAGGTTGCCAAGTCGGCGACAAATGGCGCAAAAAACGCGGGTCACTTATTATGGCTTTGCATGAAATTCAGGGCGTTAAGGGTTATGTTGATTGGAAAGATGCTATGGATTTAGCAAATACAATGGGCATTCCGCTCGCTCGTATTTATGAAGTTTTGACTTTTTATAACTTTTTTAAGTTGGTTGCGCCGGGTAAGGCCGTGATTTCTGTTTGTACGGGGACAGCCTGCTATCTTAAAGGCAACGATAAAGTTTTGGAAAAATTTAAGTCTGAGCTCAAGATTAAAGAAGGTGAATCGACACCGGATCATTTGTTCCATTTGCAATGTGTGAGATGTGTCGGTTGTTGCGGCTTAGCACCGGTTTGTGTCGTTAACGGCAAAACATACGGTCGTATGACACCGGAGCAAGTTCCGGCAATTTTGAACGAATGGCGCGAAGTTTTTAAGGAGGCTTAAGATATGGTAGATATGGCAGAAATCGCTAAAAGATTTGATATTCATGAAATTGCTAAAAATAAGCTTGCCGACATTGAAAAATATGACGCACATATTTATTGTTGCCATTCAACAGGTTGCAAGTCTTCGGGCAGTGATGATTTGATTGCTTTAATTGCTTCTATTTTAGAAGAAAAAGGCTTAAAAGATCGCGTCAGGATTGTGGCTACAGGTTGTATGGGACTTTGTGCACAAGGTCCGCTTATCAGAGTTGAAATCAAGGGCAAAAAAGATGTTCTTTTCAAACGTGTTGATTTAGATGCGACGCGTGCCATTATGGAAGAATATGTTATTCCGAGCTTAGATGGTGAAGTTCAATTAAGTGAAGATTTGAAAAAATATGTGTTGTCTCTTGATTTGCCGTTTTTCACAAAACAGGAAAAAGTTGTTTTGAAAAATGCAGGACATATTGATCCTGAAGACATCACGGAATATATGGCTCGCGGTGGTTATTTAGCTCTTGAAAAAGCCTTAAAAACGATGACACCTCAAGAAGTCGTTGAAGAAATTAAAAAATCAGGTTTAAGAGGTCGCGGCGGCGGCGGTTTTTCAACCGGTATGAAATGGGAGCTCGCGGCCAAAGTTCCGACTGTTGATGAAAAGTTTATCATCTGCAACGGCGACGAAGGCGACCCGGGTGCTTATATGGATCGCTCTATCTTGGAAGGCGATCCGCATGCCGTTATTGAAGGTATGATGATTGCCGCTTATGCCATCGGTGCAACATCTGGTTGGTTTTATGTAAGAGCAGAATATCCTTTGGCTGTTGAAAGACTGCAAAAAGCTATTCAGGCTTGTAAGAAAAACAGACTTTTGGGCAACAACATTATGGGCACGAACTTCAGCTTTAATGTTGATATTCGTTTAGGTGCCGGTGCGTTTGTTTGCGGTGAAGAAACAGCACTTATTCACTCAATCGAGGGCGCAAGAGGTACACCGCGTCCGCGTCCGCCATATCCGACGAACAAAGGATTGTGGGAAAAACCCTCTTGTGTGAATAACGTTGAAACTTTGGCAAACGTTTCTAAGATTTTGCTCAAAGGGGCGGATTGGTTTGCTTCATTTGGTACGGCAACATCTAAAGGAACAAAGGTTTTTGCTTTGACAGGTCAAGTTGAACACTCAGGTCTCATTGAAGTCCCGATGGGAACAACAATCAATGAAATCGTTAATGAAATCGGCGGCGGCGTTCCTCAAGGCAAAACCTTAAAAGCCGTTCAGACAGGCGGTCCGTCAGGCGGTGTGATACCTGCAAAATATATGGATATGCCGGTTTGTTATGAAGAACTTAAAAAGCTTGGTTCAATTATGGGTTCGGGCGGTATGATCGTTATTGATGATTCTTCAGATATGGTATCGCTTGCAAAATTCTATTTGGATTTTACGGTTGATGAGTCTTGCGGTAAGTGTGCACCGTGCAGAATCGGCGGTAAACAGATGCTCACTCTTCTTGATAAAATCAATCGCGGAAGAGGCAAAAAGAAAGATTTGGAACTTTTGAAGAAAATAGCTTTTGCGATGCAGAAAGCATCGCTCTGCGGTTTGGGTCAAACAGCTCCGAATCCGGTTCTTTCAACCTTGAGATTCTACGAAGAAGAATACACAAACAAATTGCTTGACGGCAAAACAGAGGAGAAATAATAATGGTTAAATTAAAAATTGATAATATGGATGTTGAAGTAGCCGAAAATACAAGCATTTTGGATGCGGCAAGGCAAGTTCAAATTGAAATCCCGACACTTTGTAAGCACCCTGATGTTGATCCATCAGCCGGTTGCGGTATGTGTATTGTAAAGGTTAACGGCAGAATTATGCGTTCTTGCTGCACGCCTGTTTCTGAAGGCATGGAGATCATTACAAATGACGCAGAACTCAAAGAAATCAGAAAAACAGTTTTGAAACTTATTTTGAGCAATCACCCGAATGATTGTTTGAACTGTTCAAGAAGCGGTCAATGTGAATTGCAAGAAATGACGGCCGAAATGGGTATCGATCAAAACGAAATTATCAAAATGCTTTCACAAGAGCCGAAAGATGATACAACGGGGGCGATTGTTTTAGATCCGTCAAAGTGTATTGTTTGCGGAAGATGTGTGAATATTTGCCAGAATGTTCAGAATGTTTGGGCTTTGAGTTATTTGCATCGTGGCTTTGTGACCAAAGTAACGGGTGCAAATGACACGAAACTTGCTGATTCTCCTTGTATTAAATGTGGTCAATGTGCGGCACACTGCCCGACTGGTGCTATTACGGACCATGACAACACACAAAAGGTTTTTGATTTGCTTTCAAACAAAGATTATGTGACAGTCGTTCAAATTGCGCCTGCTGTTCGTGTTGCCTTAGGTGAAGAATTCGGTTTTGAATTCGGTTCGAATTTGACAGGCAAGATTTATGCCGCTTTGCGCCGTTTGGGCTTTGCAAAAGTCTTTGATACAAACTTTGGTGCTGATTTAACAATTATGGAAGAAGCAAGTGAGTTTGTAAAACGCTTTACATCAAATGATAATTTGCCGATGTTTACATCTTGTTGTCCGGCGTGGGTGGATTATATTGAAAAATATTATCCTGAAAATCTTGAAAATCTCTCGTCTTGCAAGTCTCCGCACCAAATGGTTGGTTCAATAGCTAAAACTTATTGGGCAGAGAAGGCAGGGATTGATCCTTCTAAAGTTAAGGTCGTTTCTGTGATGCCGTGTACCGCTAAAAAATGGGAAATCGGACGCGATGAAACGATGAGCTCATCAGGATATAAAGATGTTGATGAAGTTATCACAACACGTGAGCTTGCGAAGATGATTAAGCGTGCGGGCATCAATTTTAAGGCTTTGAAAGAAGAGGAGGCTGATAATCCTTTGGGCGAGTATTCCGGTGCGGCTACGATTTTCGGTGTTACCGGTGGTGTGATGACGGCAGCTTTGCGCTCAGCTTATTTCTTCATCACGGGTGAAGAGCTCGGTGAACTTAATTTCCAAGCTATTGAAGGGTTGGACGCTGTTAAGGTTGCCGAAGTTGATATTAAAGGCACAAAGGTTCGTATTGCAGTTGTGAATGGCGTTGGCAATGTTGAGACTGTGATGGAGCAAATTAACAAAGCTAAAGCCGAAGGTGCTGAATTGCCATATCACTTTGTTGAGGTGATGGCATGCCCCGGCGGATGTATCGCAGGAGGCGGTCAGCCACGTGTGATGGGTGCAACTTTTGATAAACCTTGGGGTATCAATAATGAAATTCGTAAGCTTCGTTCAAAAGGTTTGAACTGTGAAGATGAGTGCGCAAAGAATCGTCTTTCACATAAAAACGAATCTATTAAGATGCTCTATCAGGATTATTTAGGGCAGCCCGGTGGTGAGAAATCGCACCATTTGTTGCATACGAAGTATGTGAAACGCTCCTTATACAAGTAAATAAAGGGTTCGCATAATTGCTCACTAACAGGGGTTTTCCCTTCTCGTGTAGCTGTTGTACACGTCGGCGGGAAAGCCCCTGTCATTGAGCTAATTCTTCGAACCCAATTGCTTTTTTTATTTTTTATTTTAACTCTATTCAAACCATTCTCCAAATTTAATGAAAATGATGTTGACGAGGAAAGACTTTCTTCGTATTAATACACGCTGTCCGAGCTCTTCGTTAATATTCTTATTTCTACTTGATCTAAACCATTTTCCAAATTTACGGAAGATGATGCTGTTCGAGCTCAGGATTTTTGTTTTTTATAAAAGAAATTGCCGGGATAAAACCCGGCAACAACAGAAAAATGACTGAAATGTTTTATTCTTCCGTAGGTTCGTCGGAACCAATCATCTCGGTTGTGAGGTGACCGGCATCAGCGCGAATCTTCTTTTCGATTTCATCAGCAACATCCGGATGTTCTCTTAAATAAGTTTTTGCATTTTCACGGCCTTGTCCGATTTTTTCACCGTTATAAGAGAACCATGCGCCTGCTTTGTCAACAATGCCTGCTTTCACGCCTAAGTCGACAAGCTCACCTGTTTTAGAGATTCCTTCACCATACATGATGTCGAAATCAACAGTTTTGAACGGAGGAGCAACCTTGTTTTTCACGATTTTAACGCGGGTTTGGCTGCCAATCACGTCATCTTTATCTTTAATGGCACCGATACGGCGAATATCCATACGCACAGAAGCATAGAATTTTAAGGCATTGCCGCCGGTTGTTGTTTCGGGGTTGCCAAACATGATGCCGATTTTCATACGAATTTGGTTGATGAAAATCACAAGTGTATTTGAGCGGGAAATTGTGGATGTTAATTTTCTTAAAGCTTGGCTCATCAATCTTGCCTGGAGGCCCATATGAGAATCGCCCATTTCGCCTTCAAGTTCTGCCTTTGGAACTAATGCGGCAACAGAGTCCACAACCAAAACGTCAATTGCTCCCGAGCGGACTAATGTGTCTGCAATTTCAAGGGCCTGTTCACCGGCATCAGGTTGTGAAATTAAGAGATTTTCAATATCGACACCGATTTTTTTTGCATAAGACGGATCTAAAGCGTGTTCAGCATCAATAAATGCACAGGTTCCGCCTTTCTTTTGACTTTGGGCAATAACACTTAATGCAAGTGTTGTTTTACCGGAACTTTCAGGACCATATATTTCGACAATACGGCCTTTAGGTAAACCGCCAATTCCAAGAGCAATATCTATGCCCAAAGAGCCGGTCGAGATGGCTTCAATATCGATGTTTGTGTTTTGCCCAAGACGCATAATTGAGCCCTTCCCGAAGGCGCGTTCAATTTGGCTTAAGGCTGCATCTAATGCTTTATCTTTTTCCATTTTTTCTCACTTTCGTTCATTAAGAGTTTATTGTTAATGTTAATATGTTCTATTTTTGTTCTAATTGCAAGAACTTTTTTTGATTTTTCACATTATCTGTTATTTGGCCTTGTTTTTACAAGTATTTTTTTTAATTCTTGCTTGTTTAAGTTGCGGTATTCATCTAATGCAGCAGTGACGACAGCGCCGAAGATAACGACAGCCCAATATAAATACATCCACACAAGCATTAAAGGGATGGCAGCAACGGCACCATATAGAGTTTTATAAGTGTTGTTTTTGAGCATAAACAAAGCAAAACCTTGTTTTAAGATAAGGAATAGGAGCATTGCCGTTAAGGCACCGACAAAAGCGCTTAAAATATTAACTTTTTTGTTCGGAATAAAAACGTATACGCCAATCAAGAGCAAACAAGTGATGATTGCCGGTAATATTTTGCCGAGCCATATCTGAGCTTCCGGTAAGGAGGCAAGAATTTTGTTGAATGCAACCATTCCTTTTAGGGACAATCCTGTTCCCAAAAGAAGAGGACCTAAGGTGATAACAGTCCAATAAAGTGTGATTTTCGTGGTCCATCTGCGGGGAGTTGTTACTTTGAAAATAAAGTTAAAGCTGTTTTCAATCGTGGATAAGAGCAAAATTGCCGTTAAAGCAATACCAACCACACCGATTGTGGTCAGTTTTGCGGTTGCATTAATAAAATCATTGAAATATGCGCTTATGTCTTGGCCTGCGTCAGGCATTAAGTTTTGAATAAATAAATCTTGAATTTGGCTTCTGACATCTGCAAAAACAGGAAATGCTGAAAATACAGCCAAAGCAATTGCAAGAACAGGGACGAGCGCAATCAGAGAAGTGTAACTCAAAGATGAAGCAACCCTTAAAACAGTGTCATTTTTTGCACGTTTAATCAAAAAAGCCACAAATCCTTTTGTGCTTTGGAAATAAGAGTGAAGTTTTTCTTTTAATGTCAAGGCTTTTCTCCTTTGTTTCATATGAGGTTAATGTAGAAGATTTTTTGAGCAAAAGCAAAAAAAGATGAAAAAGACTAACAGAAAAGATTGTACAACTTGACTCTTTTTCTTTGTGACATATAATTTGTAAAAAAGATAATTTAAGGAGAAAAAATATGCCAAAAATAGAAAATTTGAATGAAAAATCAGGAATGGAAAAACGCCCTTTTGAAAGACGTTTTGAGCCACGCGGTCCAAGAGGCGAACATCATAAACATTTTAAGGGCAATGCGGCTTTGTTAATTGCGCTCGGGCTTGCTTTAGGCGGCTTTTTCATCGGACATTATTATTATAAGGCTAAAATGGGTGCGAACACGGTTGTTGTTAAAGGTTTGGCCGAAGAAATCGTGAAAGCTGATTTGGCTATTTGGGAAATGAAATATGTCGTGACCGGAAATGATGTGATTAAAGCTCAAAAGGATATCTCAAACCAAACGCAAATTATTCAATCGTTTTTGAAAGAAAACGGTTTTGAAGAAGGCGAAATTACGGTCGGACGCTTGGAAACGAACGATTTGAATGCAAATCCGTATCGTAATTCTTATGAAAACAACATTCGCTTTATTTTAACTCAGACCGTTACAGTTAAATCTCACAATGTTGATTTGGTTGCTGAAAGCCTGAACAAGTCCGGTGATTTGGTAGCAAAAGGCATTATCTTTAATTCAGATTATGGTTCACCTGTTTCGTATTTATTTACAAAGTTGAACGAAATTAAGCCCAAGATGCTTGAGGAAGCAACCGAAAATGCACGAAATGCGGCTGCTGAATTTGCCAAAAGTTCTAAGAGCAAAGTCGGTAAAATCAAATATGCCAATCAGGGAATGTTTTCGATTTTGCCGAGTGAAGAAACGGCAAGTTCGAGCGAATCGCAACAAATTAAGAAAAAGGTGAGGGTGGTTTCAACCATCGAATACTGGCTTAAATAGCAAAAGCTCGTATAATGGGTGACTAATACAGAAACCCTCTTTCACACTCGGTCATGTACGTTTATGTACACTCCCTTCGTGTTCAGTCGCGTTTCTT
>OMQZ01000184.1 GCA_900313355.1 uncultured Rhodospirillaceae bacterium | reverse complement strand
GATTTCGGCGCGGATTGTCGTATCATCAATCTCACGCGATAAGATGGAAGAAAATTCGGCAATAAAGTTCTCAAGCCTTTTGGCATAACGATCATTGTCGGTTGAAATGCTGTTGTAGGCCAAAACGGCAGGAATGGCAGCAATCAGGCCGAACGCCGTCGTGAACAAGGCTTCGGCAATTCCGGGAGCCATGGCAGAAAGAGAGTTGCTTTGAGTGATGGCAATTGCATTAAAGCTGTTGATGATGCCCCAAACGGTTCCAAACAAACCCACAAGCGGAGCCACAGAACCTGTAGAAGCCAAAAAGCCGAGACGCTTATCTAAATCGTCAAGCTCTTTATCCATCGTTACAGCCATTGCTTTTTCAATGCGCTGTTGAAGCGAAACGCCGCGAAGCCCTCTGTCTGTTTTAGATTTCATGATATTTGTGCGACGCCATTCTTTCATTGCGGAAACAAACATGGCAGACATCGGATCACGAGGCGAGCCGCCGATTGCATCATAAAGTCTGTCAAGAGAACCGCCCGACCAAAAAGCTTCTTCAAATTTTTTGCTTGTGCGCTTCACGCGGCGGAGAGCTGAATATTTTTCAAAGATAATTGCCCATGACCAAACAGATGCGGCAATTAAGCCGATCATAACGATTTTTGTAACTGAGTCGGAAGCCCAAACCATATCCCACAAAGAAGGATTTGTCGCAGCATTGACAGCATCTGATAAAACTTCTGTTTCCATTCTTCTATTCCTTAAAATTTAAAATGAGATTCTCAAATAATGCGCTTTATAGCACAAAATGTTAAAGATTCAATTAATTTAAGATAAAAAAAAGAGGTTGTTACCAACCTCTTTTGATAAATTTGAAAAACTAATCTCCGGTATCTTCGCCGCCGTTTTCTTCACCATCGTTGATTTCAACTTCTTGCAAACCGCTGGCATCATCAATACCCCAGTCAATCGTACCGATGGCAATCGAAACTTCTTTCGGCAAATCTTCAAAAATAATTTCAAAATCGCTTCCGTCTTCTGAGACGATGGAAACTTTTCCTTTATAAAGGTTCAAAACAGTCGGAATGTTGCGATCAAAAACCATTTCATCAGGGAAAATATTTAAGGCAACAGCTTTACGCATACCATCTTCGCCCATCAAAACAGTATATGGCGTCGAACCGTCTTGAGAGTTGGCAAAAGCTGTGTGAACATTGTTGACAATTTGAACCATTTGATTAATCGTGCGGTTCATTTTGTGTTTTGCCATGGCTTTAGAATAACCGGCTAATCCGGCAGCAGATAAAACGCCGATAATCGCCAAAACGCCAAGCATTTCAATCATGGAACGACCGGTTTGATTAATTTTCATTTTTTTTCTCCTTCAAAATCTCTAAATTAATATCATTCTATATAAATTCATTTTTAATGTCAATATGTCTTTGGTCATAAAGTTGTGACCATTGCGGTCAATTCAGCTTCGCAGACAAGATTTCCGTCAACAAAAGTTTTTCCGGAACACACAAAAATGTTTTTCCTTTCTTTGAGCTTTTCAACATGAATCTCAAGTCTGTCACCGGGAACAACCGGACGACGGAATTTAACCTTGTCAACGTTCATAAACAAAACATTCGCCGGCTCAAGTTTTTCATCACTGACAGCAATAACAAAACCTGCAGCCTGAGCCATTGCTTCGATTTGAAGTACGCCGGGCATAATCGGCTTTCCGGGGAAATGACCTTGAAAAAAAGGCTCGTTTATGGTTACATTCTTATAGCCGATGCCTTTCACACCGTTTTCAATAATTTCCATACGATCAATCATCAAAAACGGATATCTGTGAGGCAGAACTTTGAGAATATCATCAATTTTATACACTTTATAATCCATTTTATTTTCCTATTTTTTTGAGTTTTTTTGTAAAAAGGCAACTTGGCGCATAAAATCCTTGAAAGGTATCGCCGGTGTGCCGAGCAAGACCGCGCCTGATTCAACATCGCGCATAACACCCGATTGAGCTGCGATTTGTGCCCCCGAACCGATTTTTAAATGATCTGCGAAGCCTGTTTGTCCGCCGCACACAACATAATCACCAAAGGTACAACTGCCTGCAATACCGGTTTGAGAAACAATAATGCAGCCGCGCCCGAGTTTGTCATTGTGCGCAATCTGAGCTAAATTGTCAATTCGGCAGCCGTCACCGATAACAGTGTCATCAAGAGCTCCTCTGTCAATACAGGTGTTTGCGCCGACTTCAACATCGTTGCCGATAATCACACGACCAACCTGAGGAACGCGCTGATGTTTGCCTTCAATTAAATCAAAGCCGAAACCATCTGCTCCGATACGTGCTCCCGTATATATATAGCAGTCATCGCCCATCAAACAATACGCAACATAAGCATTTGAGCCGATTC
>OMQZ01000028.1 GCA_900313355.1 uncultured Rhodospirillaceae bacterium | reverse complement strand
CTCCAGATTAATATTTGAGGGTATGTTATTCTAAAAAAAATACGAATGCAAATAAAAAACGCGTATAATAGGCAACTAAAGCAACCGTTAGTCCAAAAGTTTCCTCACGTACTTTAATGTACGCTGCGGTACTTTTGTCTTAGCGCTCACTTTATTTGCCGTATTCTCCGCGTTTTTTGATGAGGTATAACAGGTAACTAAGGCAACCGGATTTGAGGAAGAGGGATGCCGATTTTTATTGTTTGTTAATCCAAATTATGGTATAATGAAGCTCTAAATAACAAATTATTGTGGATATACGTATGTCTATTATACGTTTGAGGGCTAAAAGTCTTCTTTCATGATAATTTGTGTTTAAGTTGAAAATATGTTTAACTAAAATACTTGTATTATGAACAGAAATTATGAACTCCTTGCCCAGTTTATCGTTTTGACAATTACCATGCTTGTTGTCTGTATTGGATGCTTTGTGGATTATGTTCAGGAACATCCTAAGAACTTTGTGGAAGATCGTGGACAGTACGTCAAAAAAGAGCTTGTTGAAACGAGGCATTTTTCGCTTCGGGAAGATTCAGGCGAGATTTCCTTCATGGGGGTTGTGCCATGTGTCGGGAACGGCAATTATGGTTTTCAACCGTCAGAACGGATAGTTCTTCTGGGCGTGACCGAAAAAGGATCGATCCTCTATCGTCTCGATGGACAAGTTCTGGCGAGAACAGAGGATACTCAAGGGAATGGCGTTTATTGCTGGAAACAGGAGTATTATGTCCTTCCTTGCAAGAGGGCCTCGTGGGGTTTGTCGTATGACGATAACCGTCTTGCCATCCGTAATGAGGTTCTTTATTGCAAAGGGTATGATCTTAGGGCGTGCGAAGGGACTTCGGAGTACCAGAACTACGATGTCAGACAGCTTGACAACAAAACTCTGGAGCTGACGAAGACATATGAATATGTGTGGAAAGAGGACATCCATTTTGCCCCTATCAAGGGCATTAAGGGTTTTTTTGATTACATATAATTCTAAGCTCTCAAGGAAATAAGGTTCGTGCCGCAAGGCACGGACCTTTTCCTTTTAGTCAACCGGTTTGATGTGCCAAATCTTTTTGGCGTATTCCATGACGGCGCGGTCAGAAGAGAAAAAGCCGATACGCGCAACATTTAAAATTGCTTTTTTAAACCATGTTTCTTTTTTCAAATATTCTTTTTGTGCTTTGTGAATCGTATTGTTGAAATCTTCCAAGTCTGCCAAAACAAAGAAAAAGTCGTTTGAGAGCAAATTGTCGTATATCGGTTTGAACAAAAGCGGATGGTCTTTCGGACAAAAGATGTTTGTGTTCAAAGAAGAAACAATGCGCTTAAGGTATTCCGATTTTTCACAAAGTTCGCGCGAATTGTAGAACGGACGGCTCTCGCGGATTTGTTCATCTTTTAAGCCGAACAGATAAAAGTTTTCGGCACCGACTTTTTCGCGAATTTCGATGTTTGCACCGTCGTATGTGCCGACCGTTAAGGCGCCGTTTAAGGCAAATTTCATGTTGCCGGTTCCGGAGGCTTCAAAGCCTGCAGTTGAAACCTGAAGGCTGATGTCGGCAGCAGGCATGAGTTTTTCAGCCAGCGAGACTTTGTAATCAGGCATAAAGACGACTTTTATCATACCTTTAACACGGGGGTCGTGATTGACGATATCAGCAACGTTGTTAATCAACTTGATAATCAATTTTGCGTAAGAATATGACGGGGCGGCTTTTCCCGCAAAGATATAGGTCTTTTTAACCTCTGGGACAACCTTGTCTTCAATGATTGAGAAATAATCACCGATAACCTGCAAAATGGTCATGAGCTGGCGTTTGTATTCATGGATACGTTTGGCATGAATAATGTAGATGCTGTCCGAATCGACAACTTCGCCGGTTGTTTCAAAAATCTTAAATGCCAAGCGTTCTTTGTTGATTTTTTTGATGTCGGCAAATTTTTGAACAAACTTTTTATCTTTTGCCAAAGGCTCGAGTTTTTTGAGCTCATCAAGATTTGTTATCCAATTTTTACCGATTTTTGAGGTGATGAGTTCGGACAAGAATGTGTTTGCATGCAAGAGCCAGCGGCGAGGGGTTATGCCGTTTGTGATGTTGGTGAACTTCTTAGGATAAAGTTCATAAAATTCGGGAACGAGCTCTGATTTAATCAGTTCGGTGTGAAGTTTTGCAACGCCGTTGACAGAGAAAGAGCCGACAATGGAAAGGTTTGCCATACGAATTAACTGAGTTTCACCTTCGCCGAAAACGATGCTG
>OMQZ01000058.1 GCA_900313355.1 uncultured Rhodospirillaceae bacterium | reverse complement strand
TTTTAAAACCTGTTCGGCACGCTTGACAACAAGTTTCGGCAAACCGGCAATTTGAGCAACATGAATACCGTATGAACGATCGGCCGTGCCGTCAATCACTTCATGCATAAAAATCACGTTTCCGTTATATTCTTTGATTTTCATGGCATGCAATGAAAGAGAGGTGAGCTTGTTATCTAAAACGGTCAGCTCGTGGTAGTGAGTTGCAAAAAGTGCGCGGCATTTGTTGACCTCGTGGAGGTGTTCGACAACCGCCCATGCAATGGAAAGACCGTCATATGTAGCCGTTCCGCGTCCGATTTCATCTAAAATAACAAAAGAACGCTCTGTTGAACCGTTCAAAATAGCGGCGGTTTCAACCATCTCGACCATAAAGGTTGAGCGCCCTTCCGACAAATCATCAGACGCACCGACGCGTGAAAACACCTTGTCAATCAAACCGATATGCGCATAAGAAGCGGGCACGAACAAACCGGCCTGAGCCATAATGCCCATAATCGCATTTTGGCGCAAAAAGGTCGATTTGCCGGCCATGTTCGGACCGGTTAAGAGCCAGATTCGATTGGTCGAGCCATCAAGAGAACAATTGTTTGTGACAAACGGACCCTCATGAATTTTTTCAAGAGAATCTTCAACGACAGGATGCCGCCCGTCTTTGATTTCAAAGGCAAGAGAATTGTCAACAATCGGCCGGACATAGCCTTTTTTCGCGGCAAGTTCAGCCGTCGAAGAAGCAATATCAAGTTCGGCAAAAGACTGCGCCGTTTGAGAAATTTTATCCGCCGAAGCTAAAATCTGAAGCGTCAGGTCTTTGAAAATATCAAGTTCGGTTGAAAGAGCCTTGCTGCCGGCAGAAGTGATTTTTTGTTCAAGCTCTGAAATTTCGGGCGTTGTAAAACGCATGGCATTCAAAACGGTTTGGCGGTGTATAAAATTCGGATTTTGAAGAACAATGTCGGTGTATTTATTGGGCACCTCAACAAAATAGCCGATCATGTTGTTATATTTAATCGAAAGCTTTGGAATAGAAAGCTCTTTGGCATATTTTTCTTCAATTTGGCGAAGGATTCCCACATTGTTGTTTTGAAAATTTTGAAGTTCGTCAAGAAGGGGGCTGAAACCTTTTTTTATAAAACCGCCGTCACGTGTAAAGCTCGGTAAATCATCGGCATCTTTTAAGGCGCGATCTAAAACATCAACGAGTTCTGAAAAATTACCCATTCGCTCAAGCATTTTTTGAACGGCCGCGGGAACACAAGAAACAAGCGAATTATAACGCCCGTAGTTATGAATGAGGTTGCGTATTTTCGGCACAAAAGAAAGGCTTGTTTTTAATGCCCACATATCTTTCGGTGTTCCGCGGTTTAAGGACAGCCGTGTGACAATACGCTCAACGTCGGAAAGCTGTTTTAAAAACGAGCGAAGCTCAGATCTGATTTCAGGGATAAGGATAAAAAAATCAACCGCATCTAAGCGTTCATTGATTTCTTCAATGTTCAAAGACGGATTTAAGAGCCGGTTTAAAAACAGACGAGCGCCCGCACCGGTAACCGTTAAATCAAGACTATGAAGAAGTGAGGCTTTTTTGTTGCCCGAAAGGGAAGATACAAGCTCAAGATTTCGGCGAGTCGATGAATCAATTTCCATGTTTTGGGAATCTGTTCGGCGGACGATATTTTTAATGCGCGGTTTTTCGTTGATTTGAGTGGTTTCAATATATTCAAGCAAAATGCCCGCCGCACAAATTTCGGCATTGGAAAGCGCGCCGAAAGAATCAAGGCTCGAGAGATTAAAAAAGTTTTCAATCGTTTTATGCGCACTCAGATAGTTAAAACGGCTCTGCGGTAAAACGGTTCTTTTATCTTGATAAAAACTTAAAATCTTAAAAAGTTCGGGATTCTGCAGTGAGGTATCCGAAATAATAATTTCGCTCGGATTGATTTGGCTCAAAACACGATAAACATCAGAAGCAAAAGAGTTTTGATGAAAAGCGACAAGCTTTGTGAAAAAATCGCCGGTCGACAAATCAAGCCACGCAAAACCCAAAGAATCAGATAAATGAGAAAAACAAAGAAGATAATTGTTTTCACGCGGCTCTAAAAGATTGTCCTCGGTTAAAGTGCCGGCAGTAACAAGACGTATGACCTCGCGGTTAACGAGCGCACTTCGCGAACGTTTTTTTGCCTCTTCGGGGGTTTCTGTTTGTTCGGCGATAGCAACCTTAAAGCCTTGGTGAATAAGACGTGCGAGATAATTTTCATAAGCATGGAAAGGCACGCCGCACATCGGAATAGGGTTTCCCTTATAAGTTCCGCGCTTGGTTAAAACCAAATCAAGAGCTTCTGAGGCGACTTTTGCATCATCAAAAAACAGTTCATAAAAATCACCCATACGATAAAAGATAAGATAATCTTTATATTGTTCTTTGATTTTGAGATATTGCTCGGTGGAAGGATTGACCTTTTCCTCTTTTGGTTCTTTTTTTTCGGTCATTTTCGTGCGTTTCTTTGTTTTTCTTAAATGAATTTAAACTTCTTACAGTTTAACCTAATTTTTAATGAAGTCTAGATTTTTTTAAACGAAATAAACGGAGAAAATCATGCTTTTCAAAAAAAGCGG
>OMQZ01000129.1 GCA_900313355.1 uncultured Rhodospirillaceae bacterium | reverse complement strand
TGGTGCCGACAGAGAGACTTGAACTCCCGACCCACTGATTACAAATCAGTTGCTCTACCAACTGAGCTATGTCGGCATTGACAATGAAAGCTATATAAAGGACTTTTTTTTTAATGTCAATAAAATATTTTAAAACCGGTGAAAAAATTTTTAATTGACAAGCTTGATCACAAATGTATATTAAAAACCGATACATTACTATTATGAAAACAACCAAAATCTTCGTATTATGAACAAAACTATTATCCCGCAAAATGGTGTTTACGGCTTTTCATTTAAGGCAATAACACGGCTCGAGGGTTCGCTTTACACGCTCATCGGTCGAGACATCCGTTGTTTATGGGCCGCTGAAAAAGAGAACTTCATGATCAAAAAACTCTTAGAGCGCCTGAGAAAACCTTCCGCGCAAGAAGCTCAACAGATCACCCACAAATTTGAAGTTCTTCTGGAAGACGGGAATTGTCTTCTCAGACGAAAAAGCTCGAAATTCTTTGTTTCGCGCTTTAATATCGGCACCCAAAAAACGCCCGCCTTTATCTATGAACAATTCGTTTTCGTGTTTGATCCGAAAAGATCGGCGTTCTGCCCCGTTGATTTGAAAATAATTTTCTTCAACGACAATTACACGCTCATCCTCTTGCCTCAGAATATTGTCGTCGCATATGATGTTAAAGGGCTCCACGGACTGGGTAACTTTGCTTCCATCACTTCTGTGCCGAACGGCTACATTTTAACCACCGACCTCTCCGACACGAAGCAGGGGGTTTACGCCTTAACGGACAGATTTCAGCCCCTGTTCGAGACAAAAGATTGTTCAAAATTCTCCGTTTCGAGTCAAGACGGCATCGTAACCCACGAATACACCAACAGCGCCAGCTACACCATCGACCAGTACGTCCATTCAAAAGACGGTTATGTGTTAGAGTAAGAATACCCCCCGAAAACACTTTCGGGGGTTGTTTTTTTTGCTCTTTTGTTTTATATAAAAAAACAGGAGAAAACGATGGCACAATATATCACAAAAATAACCATTTTAGGATCCGGTCCGGCCGGATATACCGCCGCCATCTACGCGGCAAGGGCAGGGCTTAATCCTTATCTTGTTTCCGGCTTTGAAGTCGGCGGACAACTCACCATGACAACAAATGTTGAAAATTTTCCGGGATTCCCGCTCGCTGTTTCAGGAACCGAGTTGACGGATAAAATGAGACAACAAGCCGTAAATATGGGTGTTAATATCATTAATGATAAAATAAACGGTGTCGATTTAACATGCAGACCGTTCCTTTTGAGTTCTGAAAACGGAAACTGTTTCAAAACAGATTGTTTGATTATTGCAACCGGCGCCTCGGCAAAATGGCTTGATTATGATGCGCATAAAAAATATATCGGAAAAGGTCTTTCAACATGCGCGACTTGTGACGGATTTTTTTATAAAAACAAAACGGTTGCCGTTGTGGGTGGCGGAAACGCAGCCGCAGAGGAAGCGCTTTATTTAACAAACTTTGCATCGAAAGTCTTTTTAATCCATCGCAGAGATGCGTTAAGAGCCGAAAAAATTTTACAGGAAAGACTTTTTAAAAACCCGAAAATTGAAATTTGTTGGAATAATGTTGTTTCTGAAATCTTAGGTGATCAGGAAGTTAAAGGTGTTAAACTGAAAAACGTTGTTACAGATGAAAAGAAAACCATTGTTTTAGACGGAATATTTTTAGCAATCGGTTATAAACCCAATTCTGAAATTTTTAAAAAATATATCGATCTTGATGAGGACGGATATATTATAACAAAACCGAATTCTTGCCAAACAAATGTGGAAGGTGTATTCGCCGCAGGTGATGTCAAAAACAAATATTTTCAGCAAGCCGTTATTGCCGCCGGAACAGGTGCTGTGGCAGCGATGGAAGCTCAAAAATATTTAAGTTCTTTATGAAAAAATTTTTTATTTACAAAACGAGCAAAAATATATACACTTTTTGCGGAGGTTTTGCATGTATAATGATCGTTTTGTTTCAGAGCTTTATAAAGCTTTAGAATTTGCCGTAAAATATCACGGTGATGTTTTACAGGTCAGAAAATCAACACACACCCCTTATATCGTTCATCCGATCGGTGTAATGCAGATTTTAATCGATTACACGGACGATTTTGAAATCATCCAGGCTGGTATTTTACACGATATTTTAGAAGACACTAAAGGAACAATAAGCGATATTGAACAAACCTTCGGGCAGCGTGTAAAAAATCTCGTTATTGGTGCAACAGAACCCGAACATGACAACCTTTCGTGGGAAGAAAGAAAAAAACACACGATTAATTATATTAAAAATGATGCGGATAAAGACACGCTCTTTGTGATCTGCGCGGACAAATTGCACAACTTAAACTCAATCATAGATGATTATCAAAAAATAGGTGAGGCGGTTTGGCAGAGATTTAACCGCGGAAAAGATGACCAAAAATGGTATTATCAAAATATGGCTGATGCCTTTTTCAAAAGAGATTCTCAAAATAAATTATTCTTAAAATTTTATGACACGGTCCAATCTTTTTTTAATAACTGATGAAAAATGCGTCCTGAAATCTTAAACCCTCTTTTTTGTTCGATTGATACCTTAAAAGGTGTCGGCTCGCGCTATTTCAAACTCATATCAAACCTAATCGGAGGCGTAAAAATTTCAGACCTTCTTTTTCATTTGCCTTATAACTTAATTGATCGAACATATTCTTGCCAAATCAATAAAATCGAAGCAGGAAAAATTTGGACCGGATCAGTCACAATCAATGAACATATTGAGCCTAAAACAAAAAAACAACCTTATCGCATTATCTGTTCTGACGAAACCGGTGATATTACCTTAATTTTTTTCAAATATTATAAAGATTCCTTAAAAAAACAACTCCCTGTCGGCTCAAAAAAAATCATCAGCGGTAAAACCGAATTTTTTAACGGACAAATTCAAATCA
>OMQZ01000114.1 GCA_900313355.1 uncultured Rhodospirillaceae bacterium | reverse complement strand
GCAACGCCGTTGACAGAGAAAGAGCCGACAATGGAAAGGTTTGCCATACGAATTAACTGAGTTTCACCTTCGCCGAAAACGATGCTGACAGCATCAAGCTTTTGTTTGTTTTCGCCGAATTTTTGGCGGGCAAATATCATAAAACGACGATTGATTTCGTAAATGATTTGTAAGTGACGCGGCAGCATTTTGCCTAAAATTCTGGACGGCCATTTTTCAAGAGCCTCGGGCAGAAGAGTGTGATTCGTGTAGGCGAAAATTTTGGTTGTGATTGACCATGCGTCATCCCACTCAAGACCATATTGGTCCATCAATAAGCGCATCATTTCAACAATTGCAAGAGCAGGGTGGGTATCGTTTAATTGAATACATACATATTCAGGCATTTTTTTGAAATCGTTGCTCTTTTCCAAAAAGCGGCGAATGATGTCTTGGATGGCGCATGAAACAAAGAAGTATTGTTGGAGTAGGCGAAGATGTTTGCCCTCTTCGATGTTATCCGACGGATACAAAACTTTTGAAACCGTTTCGGTTTGGATCTTATCTTTAACGGCTTCCATATAACCGCCGCGGTTGAAGATGTTGATATCAAGCTCATCATCCGTTTTTGCAGAGAAAAGTCTTAAATAGTTGACTGCTTTGCCTTTATAGCCCACAATCGGGAAATCATAAGGAACACCATAAATTGTGTTTGTGTCAACCCAAGAAAAATAAGTTCTTCCAGTTGCTGACTGATAGCTTTCAACACGGCCGTTGACCGGAATTGTGACGGTTCGGTCATGACGCGGGAACTGCCACGGGGATTCTTCGCAAAGCCATGTGTCGGCTTGTTCGATTTGCCAGCCGTTTTCAAATTTTTGTTTGAACAAACCGAACTGGTAGTTGATTCCGTAACCAAAGCCCGCAATATTAAGAGAGGCCATCGAATCCAAGTAACAAGCTGCCAAGCGGCCTAAGCCGCCGTTTCCGAGTGCGGGGTCGTATTCGGCATCATAAATATCTGCCATGGAAAGATTTGGCATGCCGTCAATTTTAATTTCTTGTATGAGCTTGAACAAATCAAGGTTGTGGAGATTGTTTTCAAGCGAGCGACCAAGCAAATATTCAATGGAAAGGTAGTAAACACGTTTTGAACCAACCTCATTATAACGCGCAATGGTTTTATACATATTGTCAAGGGCAAATTCTCTGACAGCCAAAGAAATGGCCTGCAGAGTTTCTTCTTTCGTGAGTTCGACAGGACGCTTGCCGATGAAATATTTGATGTAGTGTTCGATAGAAAGTTTTAAGCGTGCTTTGTCTAATTCGTTGATATCTGATTTTGCTGATTTTTTCACTTTTATATCCTCTTGATAATTCTGTTTTTCTTCAATATAAGAACGAATGGTTTAAAAACATTAAAAAAAATTCGGAATTTTCCGAATTTTTTTAATGTTGGTATGTCAGGACGGAACATGAGCTTATATCATAGCCATGCCGCCATTGACATGAATCGTTTGGCCCGTGATGTAAGAAGCTTCGTCAGAGGCAAGAAAGGCGACAACATTTGCGATGTCTTGTGCTTCGCCTAAACGAGCTTCGGGGATTTTTGAAAGCAAATTGGCTTTGACATCTTCGGGCAGAACATCTGTCATCGGTGTGCGAATAAAGCCGGGGGCAATCGAGTTGACGGTAATGCCGCGAGAACCGACCTCTTGAGCCAAGCATTTGTTCATGGCAATCATGCCGGCTTTTGAGGCGCTATAGTTGGCTTGGCCGGCGTTGCCCATAACACCGACGACGGAGGCAATTCCGATAATGCGCCCGAAACGGCGTTTCATCATGCCGCGAATGATGGCTTTTGAAAGCTTAAAACCGGCAGAAAGGTTGACGTCTAAAACAAGCTGCCAATCTTCATCGCTCATGCGCATGAAAAGGTTGTCACGTGTTAAGCCTGCATTGTTGACCAAAATATCAATTTGCCCGAATTTTTCTTCCGTTTGAGCGACAAGCTGTTTGATTTGGTCGGAATCAGAAAGGTTTGCGACAAAGCACTCGACATTAGAGCCAAGTTCGGCTTTTAATTTTTCCATGCCTTCGGGACGCATATCCGTTAAGGCAAGTTTTGCGCCTTGGGCATGGAGTGTGCGCGCGATTTTGTCGCCTAAACCGCCCGAAGCACCGGTAATTAATGCAACTTTATCATTTAACTGAAACATGGTTTTTCCTTTCGTTTATAAGTTTTTTGCAAGCTCTTCAATTTGCGCCGGAGTGCTGATTGAAGTTGTGTAAATTTCTTTGTTTGAACGTTTTATCATATTTGATAAGACACTCGAGGGACCGATTTCGATAATGTC
>OMQZ01000113.1 GCA_900313355.1 uncultured Rhodospirillaceae bacterium | reverse complement strand
CTCCGAGCTTTTTTATGAGGTGTTATCTGGAGCTGAAAGTGCAAGGGCGGAAGGTTTCTCGCGTACCGTTTACGTAGGCTGCGGTACTTCCGCTTTTATTTCAACTCTATCCGACCTATTCTCCGAGCTTTTTTATGAGGTGTTATCTAGAGATATTTTTGCATTTTTAAAAATTTGAAGGTCTAGAAACGCTTTAAGGCGTTTCGTCGGTCACTTGTTTTGTAATTTTGTTGCGGTTGCTGTCGCTGTTCTTACAAAATAAACAAAACTGCGCCGTTTGTGTTGAAAACGACATTTGAAGGTCGTTTTCATCCTCACGTCCTTGATCTCATTTTCAGATCCTCGGCACGAACCGATAGGTCAGCGAGCTCGTCGAGCTACAGGCCAAGGATGACGAAAATGAGGAGGGATGACAATTAACTGCTGATTACAAAGGATTACAGAGGGTAACGTATTAGAAGGCGTATTTGAAGCCTAGGTCAGCCTTTGTATGATAGTTTCGATTGATATAAGATAAGAATCCGCCGTATATTGATATGTCGCCGATTTCATATGAGAGTTTTGAGCGGAAAACAAGGTAATTGTCATTTTGTTCTTCATTTCTGATTTTGAAGTTGCCACTCATTTCATTCATTGACATTTTTAAATCATACGGATCTGAAAATTCATGATAGAGCATTGCGCCCGTCATAAAGCTCAAGCTGTTTGTTTTCGAAAACTGTTTTTCTTTTGAAAGATAGGCACCGAAGCCGAGTTCTGCCGAATATGTTTGCTGACGTTTGGCTGATAAGCTGAACTGTTTTTGATCTTCTTTGAGCTTTGTTTGATAAACGGAGACGTTCAATTCTGTGGTCGGTTCTAATGTAAAACCGCCGAACGTGAGTGGATAGCGGATCTGAGATGAAATGCCTGCCATACGTTTTTCAATTTTTCCGTCATAGCTCTTGCCTTTATAACCATCTCGCTCATATGTGCCATAGGCGTAAGCAAGTTTTGGGTTGAAAAGAAACTGAAAAGCGTTTTTCTTTGTTTTAACAGGCATTTGTAATTCAAAATTTTTGCTTGTGCGAGCGTCTGAGCGACGGCCGTTGTCGGTGTGCAAATCGGAAAGGGAGAGCGCTACGCCGAAATCCGTATTGCCGATTTTTTTGCCCGACAGCGCATATCTTGTTTGAGAACGTTCTTTTGTGCTGATTTGAGGTGAAAGATTGCCTGAAAATGCAAAAGATGCTTCTTTGTTTTCAAACATTTTATTGCTGATGTTGAAATCAAGCTCTTTTTGCATGATAAGGTCTTCGCTTGAAATACGTGAAACAATGTTTTGACCGCTAAGTGTTTTTAGGGTTTCATTGAGCTCTTTTGTTGATGTTTTTTGTTTTAAGGTGTTAAACAAAGCCTCGTTATTAAATGCGGTGTAATTTTCTTCCAAAAAGCTTGCAAGAGATGAATTTGAAACAATTTTATCAAAACTTTTCTTCGTCAGAACAACATCGCTTCCGTTGAGATCGGCATTAAACATCGCAGACTCGGAGCTCAAAGAAAGATTTTCGGTGTTTTGTGCGTTGATGGCGTTTGAAAGAGTGTATGTCGAATTAAAGCCGGAAGAGACAACATCACTTGCAACGGATAAGTTGCCTTCAAGAGAAGAAGCGGTAAAGTTTCCGCCATTTGTTATTTGAACGCCGCGTGAACCGAGATTTAAAGAAGATGTTGAGGCAATTGTTCCGGCATTGACTAGTTTCGCGCCTTTTTCAAGGTAAATCGCATGTTCACCGTTCGGCGTTAAGCAACCGCTTGAGGTGCAGGTGTAATCATCATCCCAGTTAAGTTCATCGTTATTTATTCTGAATTGGAAGAAGCCTGTATTCGTGACAGTGGCGTTATTCGTGGCAAAAATGCCGTATGTTTTATCTTTTGATGGACCTGTAACGAAAATACGCCCCGAATTGGTTACCGAGCCGCCGTCGCTGTAGATGCCGTAGGCATAGCCGCTGTTTGAAGCGACATTGATTTCGTAACGCTGGGTTGAATTGGTGACTTCGCCGCCTTTGTTATAAATGCCGTATGCATCGCCGCCGTAACTTTCAACATTTATACCGCTCGTATTGGTGACTTTTGCTGTGCTGTCTTTGGTTTGTTCTAAGTAAATTCCGTAAGCATTTCCGTCTCCGGCTGTCGTTTTGGCGGAAATGATTCGACCATTTGTGATTTCGCCGTCTTCAACATATGCACCATATGCTGAGCCGGTTGTTGATTTTGCTATAACGGATTCGGTTGCCACGGTTTCATTTGCATCTTTGACGTTTGTAATAGAGCCGCCTTTGGTATATAAACCGTATGCGTTTCCGGCATCGGCTGTTGAGTTGACTGTACCTGAGTTTTCAAGGTTTCCGGCAGAATATAGGCCATAGGTGTTTCCGTATCCGTTTGTATTGGTAACTGTTGTTGTGGAAAATAGTGAAAAATAGGTGCCTCGTTTGGTTAGATGATAAACCGATCCTTCGGAAGAGCCGTTGTAAATTCCATAAGCAGAACCATTTCCTTCATTTGTTATGGATATGTCCGATATCATTAAAGCGGAAGAATATTCTTGAGCTTTGCTTTCATCAAAATCACCGCTGTATATGTTGCTGTTACCTAAAATACCGAAGACACTTCCGTCGCCGTTGTTGTTTATGTTGATTGTTGATATTGAGATTCCGGCGCCTTTGTTTGAAAGAGTGTCAACAACAATACCGTTTTCATCTGTAATGACATAGTTGTTATAAATTGTGTCAGCGTTGCTTGAATATAAGCCGTAGACTCTGCCGTCGCTTTGATTTTCAATGTTGATTGATGCATTCTTGTTTAGAAGTAAATATTTTTGGGTGATGTCTTGAGTGCCGAGCTTTAAGGCTTCACCAAGCGCATTTCCGTCATCATCGTAAATAACATCATCTTCTGCGTGTCCGACGACTTCCCCCTTGTTATTGTAGGCAATTGAGCCGTCTAAATAACCTTTTAGAACACCGGATGAACTATACCAAAGAATATGATTTTGATTGTCATATTTGTAGTCTGCAACAGTGGTTTGAACTTCAACAGCACTCAGTTTTGAATAGTCGTTTGCCATTTTATCTGATGAGAGAAGATAATTGTGAGGTGTTTGGTCGGCATCGTAAAAAAGACCATATACGTCCGCATATTCCGTGTTCGAAATGGACAGGTTTTCGGTTTCATTGTAATTTGAGTTGATGGTGCTGTTTCCGATAATGCTTTGATTTTGTTTTTTGACGCAAAGGCCGGTGCTGTCTTTGCCATAGCCGGTTGCGCAATCATTGCAAAGAGCTGCGGTATAACCAACGTTACAAACGCAAGCACCGCCTTTTTGGTGCCCGTGCTCGCAAGCAAGCGTTTTGTAACATTGCTTGGTGCCGTAATTTCCGTAACCGGAGGCGCAAGTGTCGCATTTTTCGCCGCTGTAGCCGGTTGAACATGTGCAAACGCCGTCTGACATTGTTCCATGGACGCAGTTCGGATTTGTTTTTTTATCAGATCCGGAGCCGCCGCCACCGCCGCCACCGCCCGAAAGGGCAATCGCTGTTCCGGCAACGGCTGCAACAACGCCGACACCGATTAAGGCTTTTGTGGTAAAACTCATGCCCGGCTTGCTATATTTTGCGACGGCTGCGGTGTCTAAGTTTTTAACCGGATTTTCAATAACCGAGCGTGCAAAATTTTGGTAACCGCTGATTTCCCATGTGCAAGGGTGGGAGGGGTTTGCGCCGGATTGTAAAAACGATTTGTAGGCCGTTTTGTTGCGCTTTTTTGCGGCAACACACAGACCTGTATCGCCGTTGGGGTTTGTTGCGTCAATGTTTAAGCCTCGGCTGACAGCGTTGTTCATAGCGCTGACCTGACCTCTTGAGGCTAAATTATAAAGCGCGTTGAAATTTTCAGGGGAGAGGCTTGAAAGATAAGCTTCCGCCTTAGGTGAAAACAAGAAGAAACAAGCAGTTAAAGCACATACAAATCGTTTTAAAATCATCATCTTTTCCTGATTTTAATTTAAAGATACTCTACTATATGATTTGATTTGTAAAAATAGAGTTAAAAACGGCGATTTTTAGTGGGCCATTAAGCGCGATTTTGCACGCTGCCAATCGCGGTCTTTAATTGTTTCGCGTTTGTCATAAAGTTTTTTGCCCGTTCCGAGCCCGATTTCAAGTTTTGCACGTCCGAAGTCGTCAAAGAAAAGCTTGATTGCGACAAGGGTTGCGCCTTTCTTTTGTAAAGCATTGATGATTTTAATCATTTCCCTTTTAGTGAGCAAAAGTTTTCGGTCATGAATGGGCTGGTGGCTTTCGTAGCCTTTGTTGGCGTATTCGGCAATAAACATGTTGCTCATATAAAGTTCGCCCTCTTTTTCAACACCGAAAGCATCATTTATTTGGGCATGACCTAGGCGAAGAGATTTGACCTCGGTTCCGGTTAAGACAAGACCGGCAATAAATGTTTCTTGTATATTATAATCAAAGCGGGCGCGCCGATTGAAAGCGACAGCTCCTTTGGATATAAATTCGGATTTTTTGATTTTGGTTGCCATTTTTATGCTGAAGCTTTGGTTTTTGTCGGCATCGGAATGGTTTTAGCAGGCTCGTTTTTCGGGGCACGGACACAATGTCCTTCAATGAAGGCACCGGGTTCAATGGCAATCGTGTTATGAACAATATCCCCCATAATGCGAGAACTTTTTGCAAGAACAACGTTTTCAGCCTCAGCAGAGCCTTGAAGCAAGCCGTATATACTTAAATTCTTGGCTTTAACCTGACCATAAACATGACCTCTTGAGCCGATAATCAATTCTTCACAGACAATATTGCCCTCAAGGCTTCCGTCAATATGAATAATGTCACCGCTTAAGATGTTGCCTTTTATTTTTGTGCCAAAGCTGATGATGCTCGGAACAGGAGTGTTCGAGCCACGGCTCATGCGCGCGATTTTAAGATACAACATTCGTCTTAATTTCATTTTGTTCTCCTATTGTATGGCGGTTATGAATGCCATAGGGTCAACATTTTTTTCGTTATATAACACTTCGTAGTGAAGATGAGGACCTGTTGAGCGACCTGTCGAACCGACTTCGGCAATGGCTTGTCCCTGTTTGACGGTTTCGCCCTTTTTAACATACGATTTATTTAGGTGGGCATATTTTGTTTTGAAACCGTTTGCATGGTCAATTTCGAGAAGATTTCCGTACCCGTTGACCCATTCCGAGCGCGTTACTTTCCCGTCGGCCATGACCTTAATGATATTACCCTTATTTGAGGCTAAGTCAACCCCTTTGTGCGCGGCGGATTTTTTATTGAACGGATCAGAGCGACGTCCGAACGGTGAGCTGACGCGATAATTCCATATCGGCCTTCCAATAGGGACGGATTTGATAACTTCACGATAATATGTTAAATCATCAATCAGACCGAAAACACTTTGCATTTTGTTTGAAAGTTCTTCATTGTCGACATCGGGCAAAGGTTCGAATGTTCCACCGGAACTGTCTTTTTTTCCACCGGCAAGCGGGTTAAAATATTGGTTTTGTTTTTTGATGGATTTGTTGATATTGGAGATGGCATCTTTAATTTTTTTTGCCTCTTCTTGGGAAAGTTTTTCAACTTTGTTTAAGATTTCTATTTCGGAAACTTCAAGTTTTTGAACGCTCGTTTCAAGTTCGCGAATCTTTGTAAGCAAAGCGTTTCGTTCGGCTAAGGCACGGTCGCGCTCCAAAAGGGCTTCTTG
>OMQZ01000125.1 GCA_900313355.1 uncultured Rhodospirillaceae bacterium | reverse complement strand
GCCGTTATAAAGTGTTGAGCTGACACCTGCCTTATCGCCCGTGCTGACCCATTCCAAACCCATTGTATCAGCATCTGATGTGTTGTTCTTTGTTACTGTGCTAACACCTCCGCTTTCGCTATAAGTTGCACCAGTCACATCTGCGCCTGCCTCAGAGTTGATATTGTTATATTCCATCGGTTTGTTACAATACGAGCTTGAAGATGTGTTTTTCCATCCGAAATCGCATACACAAGTATTTTTAACCTGAACACCATGATTACAATTTAACTTTCTGTAACAGGTATCGCCTTCAATTTGTCCGCTTTCACATTCATCGCAAAGCTCACCCGTCCAATATCCTGTGCAGACGCATTTTTCAGTTGTGGCATTCCATGTACCATGAACGCAATCTGCAGCATCTTTTGCACACTTATATTTCCACGTTTCACCTGATTTACATTGATCCGTTTCATGATAACCCGATGGGCAGGATGTGTAGTCATAGCCTGTGCAAGCTGCCGGATTACATTTATATTTTGTTGTGCCTCCCGTTTGGCAAGAGCCGGCTTCAACGTAGCCTTCATCACAGCTGTCATAAGGATAATCGCTGCAATCACTCGGTGTACATCTGTATTTTTTAGAACCACCAGACCAACATTCTGCTTGTTCATAACCCGTACCACATTCAGATGTCTGATCATACCCTGTACATGCGTCCGCTTCGCACTTGTATTTTGTTTCGCCGCCTGACTTACATGTATCAACCTGATGCCAACCGTGCGCTGTGTCGCACTGGCTGTCTTGATAATCAGCACCGCAAGTGTTTGCTTCGCACTTATACATCGGTGTTGAGCCTGACATACAAACCTCGCCGACCTGATGCCAACCTTCAGCCGTGTCACACGGGCTGTCTTGATAACCTGTGCCGCAATCGTGCGGTACACATTTATACTTTGTTGTTTCGCCTGATTTGCATGTGCCGTCCGGGTCATAACCTGTCGGACACCTGTCAGTATATGGGAAGTCGCTGCAATCACTCGGCGTACATTTATATTTCGGTGTACCACCTGACATACAACTTTCTTGTTCATATCCTGCGCCGCAAGGTGATGTTTTATCGAAGCCCGTACATGCATCCGCTTCGCAAAGGTATTTTTCTTCGCCACCTGTCCAACATGTATCAACCTGATGCCAGCCCTGTGTTGTATCGCAAGCACTGTCTTGATAGCCTGCGCCGCATGTTGCCGGCTTACACTTATATTTTGTTGCTTCACCAGAGCGGCATGTACTGTCTTCTACCCAACCATGAGCCACATCGCACTCATCGTCTTGGTAACCTTCACATTCGTCTTCAGCGCACTCTTTATATAGTGTGTCACCTGATTTACATGTGTTGCCTGTTTCATGGTAACCCGTACTGCAACTTGTTGTGTCATACGGACAAGTAACTGGTGTGTCGCAAAGCTCACCTTCCCAACCTTCTTCGCACACACATGTATCTCTGTATTGAGAGCCATGAACACATTTTAATTTATCATAACATTTGCCATCATCACCTTTAAAGCCTTTACATTTGTGGCCGCCGCCACCGCCGCCACCTGCTGCCAAAGCAATAGCCGTTGCGCCGATTGCAGCTGCGCCTGCGCCGATTGCCAAAGCCGTTCCGGAAATAAGAGGAACAGCAACAATCGTTGTGCGAGTCCTTTTAACAAATTCGGCATATCCCAATACTCTCTTTGTACATTCCGCATTCGGATCAGCGCCTGCGTCAAGATACGCATTAAAAGCTGTTGCGTTTCGTCTGCGGACTGAATAACACAAGCCCGTGTCGCCATCTCTGTTGACGCCGTCTATCGGCAAATCAGAGTTTATTAAGCCTTGTACATCTCCGCGCGCCGCCATATTATAAAGCGAATAGAAACCTTCTGCAGAAATCCATGTAGCAGCTTTAGAGCCGTTTGACGCAATAGCGCATACAGCAATAACAGATAAACTTAAACAAATACGTTTGAACAAATTCATATCGGCTAACCTTAAAAAAATTAAAAAGCTTTTTAAGGGAGTCTAATGCGAATTTATTTAAGAATTGTTTAATTTCGCAAATTTTATCTTTTTTTCTCTTCTGAATTTTCAGATTTTAGTTCTTTTTCAAGCTCTTCATAGTCAGATTCATCTAAATTTTGAGCAGGAACGGCATAGCTGCCCGAAAACCAACGTCCTAAATCAACGTCAGCACACCTTTTGGAGCAAAAAGGGCGATACTTTTCATTTTGTGTTTCTGTACCGCATATCGGGCATTTATGAAGTTTTACCATTATTTTTCAACCCTGCCGGTACCTTGGCACGTCGGGCAATCTTCTGTATACATGTCAATCAATGACGGACGGCGACGCTGGCGCAAAATTTCAATGTTTCCGGCTTTACTCAGGCCCAAGACGTGAGCTTTGCTCGGATCGTCGGCCAAACCTGCTTCCAAAATCTCAATCACGGGCTTCATAAAATGGTATTCTTTCGAACCTGCAAAATCAATGATGATTTTACCTGATAGGTTTTTAAGCCTGATTTGGCGAACAATCTCTTCGGCAGCCTCATTATTTAAATCATAGGCATTGCTCCCTTCTTTGGTGGAGCCGCTATCGACATCTATCGTGACACACGCTTTTGTTTGATCTATATATATTTTTCCGCCGGATTTTAATGAAACTGAGCGAGAGAGAGCTTCAATCAGCTCATCTTCCAAACCATACGTTTCAAAAGGATTTGCATCATATTCAACAGGCAGATCAATAAAGCCTTGGACATCTTTTTCAATATTATGGTTATTTAAGACAATTTTTTTCAAATCATCTTTATGGCGACGAATGTATTCATAAAGCGGATCTTCTCTTGTATATAAAAGCGCAGGAGCCGTCGCATTTCGGGCACGTATGCGAATATTTTCATAAATATTGCGCAGTCTGACCATCTCTTCTAAGACTGTGTTGATGTCGAAGTCAATGGCTGCCGTTCTTATCGCCCAACCTTCCTGTCCTTTGATTTGAGAAAAAACTGCCGAGCGATATTCTTTGATTTTTTCTTTGTCCGTGATTTTAGAGGAAACATCTACGCCCATTCTAAACGGACGATAAACAACCGTCGTGCCGACAATTTGAATGTTACGCACAAGTTTTGCTCCTTTTTCCGCGCGCTTTTCTTGAGAAACCTGAACAACAACACTTTGGCCTTCCGACATATTCACTTCTTTTAAATCAGGCTCAGAAGCATTTAAGAAAGCATCTTGCGTGTCGCTGATGTTAACTTTGAAAGCTGTGTGGCCGCTTGCAAGTTCAATTTTACGAACAATACGCCCTAAATAAACATTGCCCTCAACAGCCGAATTTTCAGAAAACGTATCAAATTCGACCATACGACCTTCTGATAAAACAGCCAAACGCACATTACTGTTTTTCTTTTCGTAAACTATTGTATCTGCTTTCATTTTATACCTGCTCCTAATATTAAATTTCGTGTTTCATATAAAGGCAACCCGACAACACCGGTGAATGAGCCGACCATTTGACGAACATAACCGGCGAGCAAGCCTTCGATTTTGTAACCACAAACGCCAACCCATTCGTTGCTTGCAACATATTCTTTGATTTCTTTTTCCGACAATCTTTTCATGGATATACGTGTTGTAACGATTCGGTCGGTCAATTTTCCGTTTTTATCAATTAAACAAACTGCCGTAATAACCTTGTGATTGCGCCCCGAGAGCAAGCGCATAACATCTTCTTGTTCTTTTGGAGATTTTGCTTTGTGAACAATGCGCAAACCTACCGTAATAATTGTGTCTGAAGCTAATATATTTTCGCCTTTTTTAAGCAAAGCAACCGCTTCTGCCTTTTGGCGCGCCATACGTCGAACATAAGGCAACGGGCGTTCATGAGGTAATTCTGCTTCATCAATGTCCGCACTCATAACTTCTTTTGGAGCAAAACCAATTTGCTCAAGCAATCTTCTGCGCTGAGGCGAAGCCGAGGCTAATATAAAATCTTTGACTTGAATATCCATTTTTAAGCTTCGTCGTCGTATGTCTTTTCCATACGTTCGTGGCGTTCCTGCGCTTCTATTGAAAGCGTAGCAATCGGCCTGGCTTCCAAGCGTTCGATTCCGATCGGTTCGCCTGTTTCTTCGCAATAGCCATATGAGCCGTCTGCAATACGTTCTAATGCTTCGTTAATTTTTGTAATCAGTTTGCGAGCACGGTCTTTTGTGCGCAGGTCAAGCGACTTATCTGTTTCAAGAGCGGCTCTGTCAATGTCATCAGGTTGGTTCAAACCACCTTGGCGCAAATCTTCCAATGTGTCTTCAGACTGATCGACCAAAGACTTTTTCCACGCTTCCAATTTTTGGCGAAAATATTCCAATTGCATATCGCACATATATTCTTCTTTTTTAGAAGGTTTATAATCCGGCGGTAATATAATTGAATCGACCATTGTTGTTCTCCTTTGCTAAAAAATATGCTTATAGCTTAGTCTTCTGCTTTTAAAATTCAATCATTTTAAGCAATATAGTAACAATATTTAGTTGTAATACCATGTAATCTTATTAACGTAACCTTCTTGACATTGTTCCGAAACATCTTTCACAACGGCAGGAAGCGGTTTTCCTCCCCCGCTGTTAACAATCGGAGAGAATGCCCAACCCCATTTCTTGCCGTTAATTTCCATCCGCTCTAAATCGGAGCCTTCAGTTACATCCCAAGATTTAAGAGCTAACTGGGCGCACACGTCAGCGGGCAATTCATCAAAACTGATAAAGAATGTTTCGCAATAATTTTCACCTTCCTTGCAATTTGCAGGGCCAATTTGAACCGGTCCGTCAAATTGGTGTATACCTTTTTGGAACGCACATCTACACTCTTCTTCGCCCTCGTCATTTTCTTCGCATATTCTTGAAGGCATAAGCGAGCGGGGACCGGCTTTTGCCGCGCACAAATCATCCCACTTCACGTTGAAATATTGTCCGTCTGCGGCATAACGTTGCATAATCACTTTTTTTAAGTCAACCAATTGTTGTTGAATGACACTACATTCATATTTATGATAGCCGCTGTTAACCACCATCGCCACCGTCACCGTTAATGTAATCATCACCATAATATAGCCGATGGTTTCAATCATTGTACGTCCGGCTTCGTTAATTCCTGTTTTTCTACTCATTTCAAAACCCTTTCTTTTCTTGATTGTAGCATAAAAATATTTCAGCAACAAGGATTAAAGCAAAATTTTACTTTATTTTTGTTTGATTATGATATAAAAAGGTTATAAATCAATTAAAGAAAGGCTTAAAATATGAATAAATATTTTTTAATCGCACTTTTGGGACTTTTATCAATTAATAATGCGGCCAAAGCCGAAAATGTCTATGTTCCTTATTTAGGTATCGACGGGGTATTTAATAAGGCAAAGGCTCAAAATCTTCGCCCTCAATATTACGGCGCAAATATTAACTTAGGCACAAGTTATAATCCCTATTTCGGCACTGAAATTTTTTATCAACAGGTCGGGCGCGAAACAAAAAAATTAAGCAATACGGAAAAATATAAAACCTCTTATCGCGCTTATGGATTGGATTTGTTCGCTTATTCTCCGCAACTTTTAAGGTTTAAGGCTTTTGTTACAGCCGGTGCGGGATTCTATCTTTTGAAAGAAAAAACGCTTTCAACCGGCCGGACAACGGATGAAGGTTATGGTTATCGTTTCGGCGGCGGTTTGATTTACCAAATCAGCTCCAATATTTCTGTTCGCGCCATTGCCAGATATATCAACTTTGATCATATCTCAAATATTGACCATATGGCCGAATATACTTTCGGTTTGAGATATAACTTTGTAAAGGATTAAGTAAATGTATAAAAAGATTGCCATTTCTTTTATTTTCATGATTCTTATTTTGGTGGTTCTTTATGCATGGAAGACCAGAACTTCGGAGCCGATTATCGTCAGCGATTTGAACCCGAATGTGGCTTCCAAAAATTTTGAGGACAAAGTTTATGTTTATAAAGCGGATAAACTTCCCTCAACGTGTAAGTTAAATTCACCGATGGCTTGTGCCGTTGAGTTTGCTATTAAATGCACGCTTAATCCTGATTTTAACGGCTGTAGAGATTCCAAACTTCCAAAATTTATTTTTATGACAGATGAAGCTTTGGAACGCCCGAGTGAAATGAGTTTTCAAATTGTGAAAATCAAACAAATCAACCCTGATTTAATTGAGCTCCATACTGACAGCACCTGTAACGGCAAATGGTTCGGGCTTTGCCAAGGACGCATTATATATGTTTTGACACCGCTTGGCGACGGCTGGCGTGTCAAAGATATTTATGCTATTGAGATTTAGGGCTTTGATATGACAGATTTTTTAGATGAAATAAATTACGACAAGCTTATCAGCAAAAATTTGCTCGGAGTTGTGCGAGATGCACTAAAAATTGCATCAGCGCAGGGGTTGCCGGGTGAAAATCATTTTTACATCACCTTTAAGACCAATGTCGCTGATGTTGTGTTGCCTAAAATGCTCAAAATTCAATATCCCGAAAATATGACGATCGTTCTTCAACATCAATTTTCGGACCTTGTTGTCACAGAAGATAAGTTTTCCGTTGTTTTGGTCTTTGGCGGGGTGCCTTATACGCTCGTGGTTCCGTTCAGCGCCATTACTTATTTTGCCGATCCGTTTGCAAAATTCGGTTTGAGTTTTGAAATGGCCGAACGCGTTTCAAAACTTGAAGACATGGATGTTGAACAAGTCCCAAAAAAGGAGCCTTCTGCTCCTGCCGAAGTGATTTCTATTGACAATTTTCGGAAAAAATAAATGAAAAAGATATCCGTTTTAATCGGTGGCCGACATATGACAAGCATTACTTTGGAAGAAGAATTTTATGCGGCCTTAAAAGAAATTTCTCAAAAAAAGAAGAAGAGTATTAACGATCTTGTCACAGAAATTGATGCCTCTCGCCAAAAAAGCAACCTTTCTTCTGCTATCAGGGTTTATATTTTAGAAGAAATAAAAAAATAGTTTTAATGTCTTCTATCTTTTCCAAAAAGATTTGTTTAAGACAACCAAAACGGTCATGATTTCCAAACGACCTAAAATCATTGCAAAGCATAAAATATATTTCGCAGATGATGAGAAAAACGCAAAATTTCCGGATGCGCTGATTGCTTTTGCCGCCCCCGGTCCCGTATTTGTCACACTCGAAACAGCTGCCGTCACAGATGTCGTGAAATCATATCCTAAAAGATTGAGTAAAACAGCAACAACCGCAATAGACCCTAAAAACGACATAATATAAACAAACACAGAATTGACAGCTTTATCTGAAATAGATACTTCGCCGATTTTAACCGGCACAACTCTGTTCGGCTCAATTGAAGATAATAAAACTTTCTTGAAATAAGATTTTAAGACCTGCCAACGCATCACTTTTATCGAGCCTGTCGTTGAGCCGATGCATCCGCCGTGTAAGGACAAAAGCGTAAAGAAAACAGCCGTCCATACACCCCAATCCAAATAATCTGCTGAGGATAAGCCCGTTGTCGTTATGACCGCAATCACATTAAAAATGCTCAAGCGAAGCGCTTTGAAAAAGTGAAGATGATTGCTGGCAGCTAAATATAGCGCCAAAACAAAGCTCAGGACCACAACCGATTTCAAAAAAGATTTAATTTGCTCTGATCTGAGCGGATCAACTTCGTGTTTTTTGAACAATATAATGTAAAATGTCATCGGAAGTGCCCCTAAGACCATAAACAGCGATAAAACCGCTTCAATCGAGGTACTGTTAAAATAGGCAATCGAGTCATTTTTGGTTGAAAAACCGGCTGTTGCAACGGCCGACAAGGCATGATTTAAAGCATCAAAACGCCCCATTCCGCAAAAATAGAGGCATACAGCGCACAACATCACCAAACTTAAATACACCGCTAAAATCCATTTAGCTATATCAATAAATTTCGGCATTAATTTGTCTGTTGTGTCACTGCTTTCGTGTTCAAACATATGCATACCGCCGATGCCTAAAAACGGCAACATCGCCACGGCAAAAATAACAATTCCTATTCCGCCCAAACCATTGAGCATTGAGCGCCACAAAAGCACAGAACGCGGCAAAATTTCAACATCTGTCATAATGGTTGCACCGGTGGCCGTCACACCTGAAACGCTTTCAAACAAGGCTGATGTTATGTCCGGCGTTGTATTTGTTAAAATAAACGGAAGACATGAAAATAAAGAAACCGTCACCCAACAACAAAATGTGATTAAATAGCCTTGGCGCAAATTGAGTTGTGTTATTTTGCTCCTGTTGGCTAAAAACAGAGACAATCCGATAAAAAGCGTCATTAAAGATGAAGTTAAAAACGGCGACCAGTCGGAAGACGTATCATACATATCAAGCCCCGCGGGGATTAACATACTTAAGCCTAAAATGCTTAAGATAAAACCATTAATCATTAAAACCGGTTGCCACATCTTTTTTTCCTAACGTTTTACACGGTCAGCAAAGCCACCCTCGACCATGGCTTCACTCAGATTTTTTCCGCTTTTGAAACATATTGCCGAACTGATTTCTTGCGGTTTTTTATCAACAATATAGCACTCTATCGGCTCTGAACTGATCAGTTCTCTTAAATAAAGGCTTGCTTTTTCAACATTATATTTAATCGGATCGGTATATATGCCATCAAGAGATAAATATGTGTTTTTGATATAAATTTCATTCGGGCCATAAACAACAGCGTGTCCGGAAACAACTTCCACCGTTTCATTTAAGATATCTTTTTGAGAAGATTCTTCACTCTCAGACGGCTCTTGAGAGATTTCTTTGGCCGGCTCATCAACGGTTTTGCTCGGTTCGGCAATTTGTTCTGCAGGCTGTTGCGCTTTTGGAGAAGGTGCTTCTTCTTTTGTTTTTATGTTCCAAACCTGATATTTTTTCTCATCTTCGGCCGAAGGGGCTTCTTTTTCAGCCTCAAGAGCCTTTGTTTCGGGTATAACAGGTTCTGCGTGTTTGAGTGTAAAGTTTTTAGCGAATTTTTTCGGCGCGGTTTGAGCATCTGCCACCGGTGTTTCTTTGAAAACGCTCTTTTCTTTCAAATCCACCTTTTCAAGCAATTTCGGATTTTCTTCGTTAACAAAGATATATGCCAAAAAAATCAACAAAGCGAGCAAAATTAAAAACTTAAAGGGATGTCGCAACGGATAGGTTATGAACATAAACAATCCGTGCAAAAACTTTGGAAATCCATGAAGGCGCAAGCTTCTTAAACTTTCAAATTCCATTATTTACCGCTCCCGTATTTTTGTTTTAATTCTTCCAAGCGTTCAGGGGTGATGCGTTCAAACAAGGGCTCGCCAACCTCGAACGGTTCTCCGCCTTTGAAAAATGTGATTTCATTTGATACGTTGAAATCTTTGAGGCCGCTATGTTCATCAATCTTTAAGTTCAAACGCGCCATCATATTTTCTGATGTTTGAGGCATAATCGGGAAAGTTAAAAGCGCAAAAATGCGAATAAGATTGATACAAACATTTAAGATGTTGCCGGCACGTTCGGGATTTTCTTTAATAACAGTCCACGGCTCAGAGGCTGTAATATAGTTGTTGCCCTCCACCCAAACGGCGCGGAGTTCTGCAAGCGCTTTTCTAAACTCAAGCTCTTTGAAATACTTGAAATATAAATCAACATGTGTTTGTAAATTCTTGACGAGTTCTTTTTCCAAATCTGTCCACGCCCCGCCTGAGGGAACGGTGTTTCCGATTTTTGATGAGGTCATTTTCAAAACACGTGATACAAAATTGCCTAAAACACCGTTTAAATCCTTATTGACGACACCGGAAAATAAATCAAATGTAAAGCTTGAATCAGAGCTTTCGGGCACATTGCTCATCAAAAAGTAACGCCAATAGTCAGCGGGCATTTCGCTTACGGCATCACCAGCAAAAACACCTCTGTTTTCAGATTTTGAAAACTTTCCGCCTTCATAAGTTAAGTAACTGAAGCCTTTAAGATAATCAACTTTTTTGAAGTTCATACCTGTTCCCAAAAGCGTTGCCGGAAAAGTGATTGAATGATATGGCACATTGTCTTTGCCCATAAATTCCACATAATAAACATCATTGTCCTCAAACCACCAGTCTTTCCAATCACGCTCCGATGGCTTTTCATCAGACCACTGTTTTGTAATGCCGATATAGCCGATCGGGGCATCAAACCAAACATAAAAAACTTTGTCTTCATAACCTTTTTTGGGCACCTTAAAGCCCCATTTCAAATCACGGGTAATACAACGCGGCTCTAAGCCCTCTTTAAGCCATTTTAAGGCAATGGAATAAGCTACTTCGGGCCAAAAAGCCTCTTTTGTTTTAAGCCAATCTTTAAGTTTTGGTTCAATTTTAGGTAAGTTCAAAAACAGATGTTTTGATTCTCTGACCTCTAAATTTGTTGAGCCGGAAATTGAGCTTTGGGGGTTGATTAAATCGGTCGGTTCCAAAACTTTTGTGCAGTTTTCGCACTGGTCGCCACGCGCTTTTTCATAACCGCAATATGGGCAAGTGCCCGTGATGTAGCGATCTGCCAGAAACATCTGATCATCTATTGAATAAACCTGTTTGACCGTGCGCTCTTCAATAAAACCGTTTTTATCCAAAGCTTCAAAAATCTGATAAGTGATTTCCTTATTTTGCTCAGAAGAGGTGCGCCCGAAATAGTCAAACGAGAGGTTAAAATCTTTGTAGGTTTGATAGTGGCGCTTATGGTTCATATCACAATAACTTTGGACATCCATACCGGCTTTTAAGGCGCCGACTTCAGAGGTCGTTCCGTGTTCATCGGTGCCGACAATATATAAAACGTTTTCACCCATCATGCGCATAAATCTTGCATAAACGTCAGACGGAAGCAAACAGCCGACCATGTGCCCCAAATGAGGCACTCCGTTGATGTATGGAAGCGCGGAAGTGATGAGTATTTTTTTCATTTTATAGTTTCTCCTTCGGTTTTTATTATTCTTGTTTTGGCATTATTTTATGCGGTTTTGATAAAACTTCAACATATTTTTAAGATTATTACAGGCAAAACGCAAAAAAACTCTTTCTTTTTTTATAAAAGTGATTACATTGCCCATAATAAAAAAATTAAAAAAAGGAAATAATATGATGGAAAATGAAAATATCTGTTCTAAGCAGTCAAGAAAAGTCGCTGTGATCGGGTGTGGGTTTGTCGGTTCGGCGAGCGCCTTTGCTTTAATGCAATCGGGGCTTTTTTCTGAAATGGTTTTGATTGATGCAGATCAAGCAAAAGCAGAAGGTGAGGCTTTGGATATCAGCCACGGCGTACCGTTTGCAAAACCTGTTAAAATTTACGCAGGAACATATGATGATGTTAAAGATGCCTCAATTATTGTTTTAACCGCCGGTGCAAATCAAAAACCCGGTGAAACAAGGCTTGATTTGGTAAAGAAAAACATCAGCATTTTTAAGGCTATTCTGCCCCAAATCAAACAAAGCGGATTTCATGGCATTTTGCTTGTGGTTGCAAACCCTGTTGATATTTTGACAACTGTTGCCATCAAATGTTCAGGGCTGCCCGAAAATCACGTTTTAGGTTCCGGAACGGTTTTAGACACGGCTCGTCTTAAATTCGAGCTCGGCAATCACTTAAACGTTGATCCGCGAAGTGTTCATGCTTTTATTATCGGCGAACACGGAGATTCTGAAATTGCCGCCTGGTCGTCAGCCAACGTTTCAGGCATTGAACTCAACAGATTTTGTGAAATGCGCGGTCATTTTCATCACGAAGAGGCTATGGAACGTATTGCAAATGATGTTAAGAACAGTGCTTATGAGATTATCGAAAAGAAAAAGGCGACTTATTACGGCATCGCCATGTCGGTGAAGCGTATTTGCGAGGCCATTATGCGCGATGAAAAATCTATTTTACCGATATCTTCGATGATGCACGGTGATTACGGAATTGAGGGGATATCCTTGAGTATGCCGGCTATTGTCGGTATTGACGGGGTTGAAACGCATGTGCCGATTAAGTTAAACGAAGATGAAGCTGAAAAGCTTCGAAAATCAGCACAAACTTTGAAAGATATTTTAGATGAAGAACCATCCAGCTAACGCTGGAGGTATCTCCGTTCCGTCCAAGCTACGCTTGCCAATCCGACTTATTGTCGGCTTGAAATC
>OMQZ01000090.1 GCA_900313355.1 uncultured Rhodospirillaceae bacterium | reverse complement strand
TTTGCAAGCCAAAACCGATACCGACCGACAACGCACCGGCGATAACCGTTAAGTTTGTTAAATCACCGCCCATCACCATAATCGCGAGCAACAGTGATAAAATAATTCCGATAAAATTCACAAATGAATCCAGCGAGTGCCTGATTCCTTCATCAACTTCTAACCGCGTGAAAGCATTTTGCATCAAATGGCTTCGAAACATCTTAACGAGCGAATAGGAAATGATAAACACCAAAATCCCGAGAACAATCGCCACGAGCGAAATTTTAATTCCACCGATACTAAATCCGAACAAAATCTTTTTAGCCACATGCATCAAAAAGTCGCTTGAAAATCCCCACAAATTCAACAGCAAAAAGATAAACACAACAATCAAAAGCGGGTTAATCAAAACGCTCAAAATAAAATTGATTTTAATTAAAAGCGAGCGCCTTGCGTGAAATGTTTTTCCCCAAAGGCCAACCACAAAAATACGTGTAATCAAGCCCTCTAAAAAATTCTTGACCATAAAAAACAAAACGAGCAAGATTGCGCTGGCGATATATCTGTTCAAAATATATGCCGAAAGGTTCGGATATCCGAACAACCCGACGCCGAGCGTACCAAGCATCAAAACAGCCGTTACAATATTAATCCTGAATGCGAGCGAGCGCCAATCTTCCGTGCTGTCATCTTCCGGCGACAAAACTCTTGCTGTCACAAGCATAATCGCAAGAACCTTGGCCATCGAACAAAATGCAATCAACAAATTAATTAAAATCGGCTCATAAGACGCATGAACAGCAACTCTTTCCAAAACAGTCGGTACGGCGATCATCAAAAATCCCAAATTGATGGCATGCGAAATTTTAACAGCCTTTTTATTTGAAAGTTTTACCGGACGCCATTTATCATTTGACGGCGATAAAACAGCAAATGTCACCGCATTAACCAAAATCAAAAACAACAGCCAAACAAGCGATCTTTCCAAGAGTTGACCGAAAAGCCCGACTGAAAAAACTTTTGAACCGATCATCCAGCCCAAAAAACCGCTGATAATAAGCGCCGGAACCAACCCATATGCCACACCGTTAGCCACCGCCGCCGCAACTTTTTGAACCATTGATGGAACCTCAACCGTTTCTTTATATCCCCAATTTTTCAAAATAAGTCTGCGAAGCAAAATACCGAGCCAAATAGCCGCAATTAAAATAAAAATCACAGGCACGACATATGTTAAAACATATGAGCGCGAACCATCATCTAAACGTTGATACCAATGCACGGGCGATTGAACAATATCCCAAAAAAACGACGCCAACGACTTAAAAGAAGCAAAAAATGTTTGTGGCAACAATAAAACTTCTTGTTTATCAACTAAATTTCCCAAAACTTTTTGGCTCTTAAAATTCAAAATGAGCATATTCAAATCATCAATCTTAACCTGCAAAATATCCGATTCGGCGATACGACTTTTTAAAAGTGCCAGTTCGTTTTTCAGTTCTTCTCTTTTATTACCAAGCTCTCCAATTTCTGCGCCGCCTTCTTCCACGCTCCCCATTGCGTCCAACTGCTTTTGAACAACTTTAGCCTCACGTTCGTTAAAACGCTTTGCCTCCGCAAGATCGTTGGAAAGTTCATAAAGCTTTGTACTTTGCTCATCAATTTGTTCAATTGAAAACCGGTCGTTTTTTAAATTATTCTCAATTGAAGTCAATTCTTCCGATATCTGCTTAAATTCTATTTTGCGTGATAAATCGGCAGCCTGAGCCGCAATACAAAAGCTCAAGCAAATCAAAAGAGTTCTAAAAAACAGCCTCATATTAATCTCCTATTTTGTGAACAACAACTTCATAACATCAAATGCGTTTCTTGCACAGTCAGCTCTTAAATTATCGGCAACAGACCAGAAACTAAACCCGTTTTCAACTGACAAATCAGTTCTAAGCCTTGAAACATAAATATCATTTTCGCCCTGAACATCATTTAAGCTGACATATCCGCCGTCCAATTGTTTGTCAAAAACGACAATGCCCTGTGTTTCTTTCATCAATGCTCTCACATCATCAACATCAACTTCTTTCGCCGTTTGCACATTCACAAACACCCCCGCGCCGATAAACACCGGGACATACGCCAAATTAGCGTGGACTTTCATATTTCCGCCCAAAACCTTCTTAATTTCGACATTAACGCTCCATTCTGCCTGTGTTTCTTCGCCGATAAATTCGCCAACCTGCGGTAAAACGTTAAAAGCAATTTGTTTTTTAAAAATTTCTTCATCATCAACAATCGGGGCGTTCATATAAATTTTGCGTGTTTGAGAAAACAGCTCATCCATCGCTTCCCTGCTGTGAAATGATGTTGAAAGATAAGCACTCGAAACAATCCTGACCAAAGAATATTTTTCATTAACTTTCGAAAGCGGTTTCAAAATTTGCGTTACAATAGCAGACGGAATAGAAACAACATTTTTCTTTGCGTCATGAACAGCCGTGTCATTTAACCCCGCCACAATCATCGGTACATTTTCATCAGTTGCGGTTGCCCCTGAACAATCAATAATTTTAATATTTTTTTCGATTGCTTTCGGCAAATATCTTTTTGCCACTTCAAGACTGCAAGCAAAAATCGCGACATCAGCTTTTGAAAAATCAAATTCATCTAAATTTAAAACATCTAAATCTTCATCTTCGCCATATGAAACAAGCGTTCCAAGAGGACTTTTGGGCTCAAGCGCAATCACATCTTCAACACTCACATCATTTTCGCTGAAAATCCCTAAAATCTCACGTCCTAAATTCTCACTTGCACCGACAACAGCTACCTTAACCATATTTTTTTCCTTTTTGATTTAAAACATTTAGTGTCTTTTATCACAAAATTATTGATAAATAGATAATATTTAAAAAAAAAAGATACAAAATGCGAGCGGATATCAACATCAATCACATTTTGACAGGCTCAAAATAAAATTTGTCAGCGTCTTTCTTTAAAAAAGGCTTCAATTCGTGCATTTCTTAAAATCGTCGCATAGATATCTTTGCCGTTTTTAGCGGCTTCATCAAAGCTATCTGCCAAAGCCTTATCATCACCGCAAACAAGCGACTTCACATCTGAAATCTTTTCATCACCAAGCGAGCCTTTAACCCCGTTCGCAATCGTATTTTGTGAAAATTGTACAAACGCCTTAACTTCATCCGCAAGTTCAGACTTGATTCGAATATAATTTGAAAAATTATGCTCATATTTGATTTCTTGCCCGAAAGAAGGAATAATAAAAACATTCCCTTGTTTTTCCGGAAAATACGCTAATTTCAGTGCCTTAAATTGATCTTGAACTCTAAGCTCCCGATGAAACGTATTTTGATGCCAAACTTCTTCATCTTTTGCCGATCCGAACGAAATCATTGTCGATTTTGAAACCCCGAGAGGCGCATATGGTGCATAGCCCACACACAAAAGCTGCTTTTGAATGCCTTCTGCCTCTTTTTTGGAATATCCGAGTTCTTTCATTTTTTGTTGCATCATCTCTTCAAGCTTCAAAAACACATAAACCCCGTGGCAATGCGCAACAACATTTAGTTTTCGAACACGCTTGCAAGCCTCATCAAAACTCAAGCGCTTGCCCGATTCGCTGATTCTGTATAAAAGTGTTTTAACAAAAAGATTTTCGATATATTCCGGATTTGAAATTTCAGGATTATCATCTTTTAAAAAGTCCGCGCCGTAAAGATGTTTTGCCTCGTTAGCATATTCCGTTTGTTTAACTGTCGGTGCAAGTTTTTTCTTGCGCCCGTGTTGCTCCAACAAAAGCTCCCTGCTTCGTTTCTGCAACAAAGACGGCACAAAATAGTCATCTTCATTTGAATCATCACAATACATTATGGAATAAATTGCCACATCTTCTTTTTTGACGCCTTTTTCTTCCAAAACATCTTCCATATGCTTTGCATAGCCGTTTGCCGCCTGATCACTCGCCGTTCCGTTCCCGCCCAAAACCAAAACACAGGTCTCATTTTCATCAATAAAATCAACCCTTTTCCAGCCGAGCTCATTATAAACTGACTTCGGAACTCTTTTTCCTAACCTGATATATGTTTTATACATTGATTTTAAATCCGTAAAACTAATCTTTCAATATAATGATATTACCATCTTCATCTTCTAAAGTCCAGTTTATTTCATATAAACATTAAAAAATTAAATACATGATAAAATTTATCAATCAATGCTTGACGGACCGACACAACAAGCATAATATAACACCATCTGAACGATTAATTGAAAGGATAAAATATGTTTTCAAAAATTTTAAGAGCAACATTGCTTATTTTGCTTACGGCTTTCTATGTCAACAACCTTGTCACCCACCTCGATAATTGGTATGGTGTCGTTGTCTACAACCGCTTAAACTTCATCATCTTGGTTGCCATTTTATATTTAGCCTCCACATTTTTCAGATTTTTCGAACTGTTTTTCGGCATCGTTTTGGTCGGTGGTATTTTGTTCCACGGCTATATGTATTATAAAACATATTCTGCCGAAACCACAGCCGAACAACAATGGGACACCGGAATGCATAAAGCCAAAAAATGTTCCGGAAAAGGTGTCAACTGGTACACAAAATTAAACGACAGTTGCTACTAAAGCCCTTAAAAAAGCACCCGATCGGGTGCTTTTTTTTGCCCTTTTCGCTTTTCCAAACGCACTTTCTAATAAAATCCTTAACTTTATAACACCCTTACCTTAATAACGCCTTAAATCAACCTCTTGACTTAAAACAAATTTTACGCTATACATTCAACAACAGACAATTATTTTAAACCTTATCATACTATGGATTTTATTTTTTACGACCAAGACAGCTCAAAAAGCGATCTTGAGGCCCAGAAGCTTATTCTTGAATACGATGGCTCTTATCCCTTGTTTCTTCCCGAGCAGCTGTTGCTCCTTGACCAGTTGAAGAACCCTGTAAACAGAGATGGCGCAAAAGACGTTCTGATCAAGTGCGTCGCTCGTGAAAATTGGGGCTACTCCCATCAAACCATGCTGGGACTTACTGATCTGCTCAAGGACCCTGAAGCAGCAAATCTTGCCGAAGAGATTCTTCTCGAGTACATCAAGAATAACTGTCTTGAGGAATCAATTCAGTTTGCACTTATCTTCTTGTTGGCTGACCCTGTCGCCACAACCTTTGCCAAAAAGATTCTTCTCAAATACATTCAAGAATCTTTTATTTGGCCAAATCCTCAGGTAGCGCTTGTCAAAAAATTGGCAGATACTGTTGCAACTGAAAACGCCAAAGAGATTCTTTGTCACTATCGCTATCATCACAGGCTCAGCGCCCCTGCGGAGGAAGAACTCATCAAACTCTTGAAAAAACAAGATCTTGCGGACTTTATTAAGTCCTTTCTTATTGACTATCTTCAGCCGATCAAGCCCCGGCTCTGTCCCAACGCTCAAAAGGCTCTCATGGCCGCGTTGAGCGATCCTTTGACGGCAGATTCTGCCAAAGAGATTCTCAATGCTTAAAGCTTAACAATACAAAAAACCTCCCGACCGGGAGGTTTTTTGTATTAAACTGGCTTGCCCGCTTTCAACGGCTTTATTTAATGTTTATACGTATAAACAGCCATTCCGACCTTTTCATTATTAAATAATTTTATTTTACCTTCTGCCAATAAAGCGTTCTTCAACTTTCTGTTGCAATGCTTTTTGGGCAGCCTTAGCCTTGGCCTCCTGCTTAGCTTGTCTGGCTTGCTCTTTCTCTGCCCGCAAGGCCAAACGCTTTTCATGCTTTTTAGCCCTTTGAGCCTCTAGCTCTTTTCTGTTCATTTCGTCTTCATATTTTTTATACGCTTTTCTTTCTTCCGGAGTAACAATAACAAACTTATCAAGAAAATGTGCCATCTCTTTACTTCCTTCTTTATCGGACTTCCCTAATTGGTAGCGAATAGCGTTAATATCGTTTATATCCGTATTGTCGTCTAAGGCTACTAAACCATACCAATCCGCCGAGCCAAAGGATACACCACATTTAATGATATCACCATCGCCTTGTTCAACAACTTCACGTTTAACTATCCTAAGCGTCTTTATATGCTCGGCATTATCCGTTACTTTAAAAGATATTGAAGTTTCATTTGCAATCGTAGGGTCATACATTCTTGGATCCCCATGACCAATACTGCAAATTTTTTGATCACTCTTTTTTTCAACCGTATATCTGTCCTTGCCGTTTGCAATCGTTCGAACATCATTACCGGGTTCATCCACAACCTTAGACATACTTACAACTGCAAGATTACGAATATCGTTTATTCTTTCTTTTATATTCATAGCTTATCTCCTTGGTAAAAAATATTATCAAATAATGATTATATTATAGCACAAATCTGCCTTTTGTCAACATTTTACGTTTTTAGCATATCAAGACATGCTTAAACCATTTTTCCGTTTGTTTTTCAATTTCCTCATCTGTCAACAAACTTTTAAGAGCATAAAGACAAAAAACATTTGACCAACTCAATAAAAGGTGCCATCTTACAAAAACACTTTAATTTTTTTATCACATTATTCTTTTGTGCATTATGATAAAATGACTGTGAAAGAAAAATTACAACCCTAATTTATAACCTTTAACCAATTGTATTATGGACAAGAAACAAACCATTAGCTACATCCGTAGCTGCGTTGCACGCGACCGTGCCGTAACCGTACAGTATGTTTTCGATTCTCTTGAAAAGCTTCCCGCTGTCATCCGCCTCCATGGTATCGATGATTTTATCGACGTGCCGTTGGATGCCTACTTCAGCAAGCTCAAGACCATCAAGGGCGACGATGTCCTCACGATTGGGCGGCTTCCTCTCTGTGACATCCAGGCCGACGACTATGAGGACAACCTCATCAGCCGCGTCCATGTCATCTGGCAGAAGGTCGGCGAGAAGTATCTGCTCATCAACTGCGGCATCTTCGGAACCACCGCGTTCATGAAAACCGCCGACGGCCTTGAGGAAATTCCTGCGGTCAACGAACCGTGGCCGGATTTCAACGAGGCGTAAGCTCTTAAAGACGAGCTGATTGCTTTCACATCAAAAAACAACCTTCCGATTGCTTCGGAGGGTTGTTTTTTTACGTCACAAAAAAGCCCCATAACGCGTAAAAGACCTGAAGCCAGATAAGGAGCTTTTCCTTCAGACGCTCATCATACCATGCCAACAGATAGCCAAAAAAAAACACATTATAAATTAATACTTTCCATAGAAAAATCAATTAGATAAAACTGTATCTTATTCAAACATGAATACCCTATTCCGCTAAATTCTATCGTTTTTCACAAAATCGTTGGACTTTAAATGAATAAGCTCAATACCTTTTTCAGAACCTGCAACCCCTGATTTAACTTCTGTCTTCTCTTCTTTTTTGTTGTTAAGTTTTTTCTTTACCCGATCCATACTATCTTCAACAACAGACGCATCTTTTTGCATATCAAGATATTGTTTAATTGTCATTTTTTTTGAGGCATCTATTTTTTCATAAGCCTCTTGAAGCTGTGGATGAATCGTAACCCCTTCAGACAAAAGAGACATCGATACATCTGCAAGCGTCTTCACATAAAGCGCATGTCTATATCCGACCACCGGTTTAACCAAACAAACATCTTCTTCCCACAAAAATTCACTGCTTACAAGCCTGCCGTCTTCTTCCAAAACTTTTTTAAGCCTTCCAAAAAGTTCATTATCGGGCTCAGCAGACAATCTTCTTAAAACTCTGCGTCCATCTATAAGAGCCCAGTCTTCTTTTTTGTTCAATAACAATTCAATCTTTTCGGAATCCAATTGGCTTATCCCATTCATAATAGCTTCTTCTGCAATCAATTCCGTTGTAATAAATTTCAGATTTGAATCATCAAAATACGCCTTACGGGTTTCGAGCATCTTTTCATCTGAAAGTTGTTGCATTGTGATTTTCCTATTCTCCGGAACAGCCTCCCATAAAGGCCTTAAAGCCTCATCAATCGTCGCCTTACTCTGATAAGCAGTAACACTTGCATCACACAAACTTTGAATACCTAAAATCTCCGGCATCTCATCGTCAGCAATAGAGCCCGCCAGACAAAGATGCTCATTATTTATCAAATCACGTTTGCTGTGTACCTTAAGTTTTCCTGTTTGCAACAATTCCACAAACTTGACAACCCCTTCATTTTCAGGCTCATCTTTAAGAAATTCCTGACAGGTTTTGATTAAATTGACACACACCCCCACACGATCTTCCGGCTCATAAATCCGACGTGTACAAATCGCAAAATCATCATTCGGATGCTCAACAATCTGATTGATAAGAGGCACATTTAACAGCGTTTTTCCGCCTATCCCCTTGCCGTAATCAAGGGTTCCGTCAATATCAATAATATTCGTTGTAACAAAGCGCATATTTTCATCTTCAAGATACCCTTTTCTTATCTCATCCGCGCTTTTTTCTTTCAGCTGATTGATATACGCCAAATAATATTTGCAAGAACGATCTGCTTGTAATATTCCCTCCAGTTCTGATAAAGCCCTTTTATCATCGCGGACGCTCCGAACATATGCCCCGACACATCTGTCTTTCATAAACCCAAAACCATCTTCGATCAATGGCTCTAAAAGAACCTTGCCGGCCTCTCTGTTTTCGGATTTTTTCATCTGACTGTCTTCAAAAAGCCCGCAATATAAATTGATGGTCTCCATAGAAAGGTCAAATTGAGACATATTTTTTAGCTCAGCCGCAATTTCAGTTGCTAAATCAACAGACATTCCATCTTTTTGTTCTTTAAGGACCAAAAGCTTTTCCTTTATCTGTGCAACCTTAGCCGTTTTCTGCTTTTCAAAATCGAGCATCTTCTTGTTTCCTTATCAAAAACCATCTCTTATATAACTAGCATTTTTCATGGTCAACAATTATTGACCGCCAATCAAATTTTTGTTTCGGTTTATTATCCGGAATTTCTTGTCCACATAATACGATCGGAAGCTTTTCTTTTCTGGCAAAATTATAAAAAGGCTGCTCAAACGGATAACATCTTTTTTGCACGTCGAGCAAAATTCCCGAAGGAAACAGCTCTTCCAAAACTATACCGGTGATCGAATACGACATAATTTGTTTTTTTGAAAAATCTTTTGGCGCACGAAAGTTAATAATATCAGTATATGACTCAGCATGCTGCTCTATTTCCTCATTCAACAACTGAACATCCATATAATTTTCAAGATTTTCCGCAATTTCTTCATATCTTCCGGGTGCCATTTGTGATAAACGCTCTGTCTTAATTCCGGAAACATTTTCAATCTGCCGCCTATTATTTTCCCAGGCGATTTCAAAATCCTCAAAAGGAAATCTCTGATCATAATCCGGTAAAATACTGGTGTATGAAAAATGAACACCTGTTTCTTTAGCTAATTTGTCAATCATATCATTTAAATATGTAATTTTTTTATATTGCGGTTTTTCTCTCAATCTATTGGGATCTGAAGTTAAAGATGAACTGTTCATTGAAAATAGGCGAATATTATTATCGGCATATCCTGCCAAAACATTTTGTAAAAGTGCTATCTTACTGCTTTTGGTAGGTAACCCAAGTTTTTTTATTTCAGAAATTATCAACTCTACATTTTTTAACGATTCCGGATTTAACAAATAAGCCATTTTATCTTTAATTTTGGCATAAAACTCTCTATTGTGTCTGGAAGAATCCCATACAAACTTATGAATATATTTCCTGTCCATAATTTGAAATCCTTTAGAGATTTTTACACAAATTTAATGTAGTGTATAATAAAATGATCCAAGTGGCAACTGTTTTTTTATAAAGGATATTTACTTGAAATTAATGTTATGCGGCGGAACTCCTATGGAGTCTGGGCATTGCAAAGATGCTCGGGAAACCCCCTTTCAAACGATGCCCCTCGATCGCCTGTTCTTGTCTTTATGTCATAAAGCAAATCCCAATGTGCTTATTATTCCAACCGCAATGGAAGAATTTGAATGCCATGCCGATTGCGAAAAAGGAATAGTAACACATTACAGTAAGTGGCTGCAATGTCCGGTAAAAGTTTTGTATATGGCAGCTCACTATGAACCTAAAGAGACCGAAAAAATGCTCTTATGGGCTGATTGTATCTATATTAGCGGAGGTAATCCTGAATTTCTTTTGAAAATTTGGAAAGAAAACGGATTTGATAATTTAATTTTGAATTATATAAATCAAGATAAGCCTGTGATGGGCATTAGTGCCGGAGCAATGATTTTCTTTGATGAAGTTTTTTGCGAGGTTGCCGGAGAAACAGAATTGGCTCCCATCGGATTGGGAATTATTGAAGGAGCTTGTTTTCCTCATTTTAATCGCGAAAAAAACAAAAAATTAAAAGATAAATTCGCAACACCTTCCAATAATACACCCTTATTGGCATTAGATGACGGCGTATGTGTCGCATTTTCGAACCGACAAACAAAAGTTTATTCGCTGTCCGAAACTTATAACGCATACAAAATAATCAAAGGAAACCTTAAGGTATTAAATAAAACCGTTGTAATCCAAACACATCTTTAAAATTATACCTGTAACGACTGTTATGCCTAAATTCATAAACTCTGACGGACACACAAATCACATAAAAAAATATGGCGCTCTAATAGCTTATGAATAAATATTTCGCTTGACATATCTCCATAAGAAAATAAAATAATACAAAGAAAAGGGGAATGTTTATTTATGAAATTTCAGACATTTAACGATCGAAATAAAATGTATGTGCACCTAAACGAGAACACAGAGTGCGCACTAAAAGCTATGCCTAAACTTAAGATCGGATGCGGAAAATATTGCGGACTTCCTTTTGATTGTTTGATGACGGATGTAATATCCGGCTGTTTGTCCCAAAAAAGAGTCTGTTATGGAAATTGTACTGCTGCACAATTTTGGAAAGAACAAGGATATGATTTTGGAAAAAGAGTGTTAAACAACTTTGATAAAGAATTTTTCATTTCTTGTATAAAAAAATTACCCCCCGAACAAAAATGGTTAAGACAAGGATGGATATCGGATTGTTCATTTACTGAAAAATCATGGAATCTGACCGCCGAAATAGCTTCTATTCTCAATGATTATCAAATAAGATTATTGATTATTACAAAAATCCATTCTCTGCCTTCAGAAAAGGTGATGCATAATTTATCTGAAAACAAAGCAGAAATCAGAGTTTCAATATCCGCTTTAGATACCGAAGAACAAAATCAAAAGCGGTTAAATTTTTTAAATGATTATCGTAAAATTGGCGGGCTTGCGGTTCCATACCTTATGTCATGCAAATATAACAACAAAATCCTGTCCGATAACCAAGAATTTTTGGTAGATTATGTTATTAAAAATGATTTTGTTGCGGGAGAACATCCCCTGAGATTTGACAAGCAAAACAAAATCATTGATGAGTTAGAAAAAGATGGATTCTGGCATCCAAAATTTCCAAATCAATACTGGTTTGGACGTATTTTCGAAGATATTCCGAATTTTATACTACCTGCACCCACCCATTTAAAAGAAAATTATTTTTTACCGACATGCTTTTTATCAGATTTATCGACAAAGAGCATTATCGGATTGGATGGTAACTTACCAACATTCAAAGACTTACAACAAAATCCGCAACAACAATCAAGGGGGATAAATAAACATGCCGCATATGTTATACAAAAAAATCAATGATAGTTTTCAGCCGATTATTCAAAAGGCTTTTGATGAACTAAAAGAAAAAGGATACTCAATTTTTCATGTAGGAGATTTCTCAAAAGAAGATTTCTTAAATTTTTCGTATAGTTTTGGTGAAGTTATTCCATCTGGACGAGAAAAAGGACTGGTTGATGAAATTTACATAAGCGGAGAATTAAAACAAAGCTCTTTACCTTTGCATACAGATAAAAGTTATTGGCGCATTCCGCCATCTTTTGAAATATTATATGTTAATGATGTCCATAATATGCAACATGGCGAAATAATTGTCGGAGATTTATTGAAATCCTTCAAACAATTATCAGAAGATGAACAGAAGCAATTACTTGGTTTTTCTGGAATTTATAAATCACCTAAAAACAGAGATGCCGGAGAAATAAATGTTAAATTGATCGGAAAAATAGATGATGAATTGGCATTTTTCAGATACCGGCTTGATCTTTTTGATTCTTCTGCTCCTGTTATTGAAAAATGGAATAAAAAAATCGAAAAGACTCTTGTTCTCGTTCCTTATCGCAAGGGAGATATTTTAATTCTCGATAATCGGTTACATTGCGCGGGGCGCAATATTACAACTTGGTCAGAAGGAGGTTTTCGACATCTATACAGAACCCTGGTTATGTAAAAAGAAAAAGCACTCCTTACGAAGTGCTTTTTTATTAGTGATACGAACCTCACAATTTACGAGCTAAGTTACAACTTTTTTATTCAATCTCTTGAACAATTTTTCTAGACTCGCGTGAGAATTCTTCAAATTCTTCAGGTGTCATCTTTTCTTTCAATTCAGAGATAATTTTCTCGGCGTATTTTTCAAAATCATCTACAAACCCAAAATCATCTTTTAGATGGACTTCAATTTGATAAGAATAAATATTGTCCTTATCTTTTTCAATGACAGTAACGAACTTAGATTGTTTTATTTTTTCTCTAATCAACGGCGCAATGTTTTTGAGGGCAAAAAACTCTTTATCGTTCCGATTAAGAATAGCAACATTTTTCCCATCATAAAGAAGCTCTCCCATTACAACATCTTCGTTTTTTTTAATATCCGTAATAACAATAACGCCTTCCTTATCAAACAAAAAGACAGCATTTTTTTCTATTAAATCAATTTTCATTTATGATTCTCCTTATATTTCATAAGATTTAGATTTTTGAGCTGTATTTGTACTTTTAGTTGTTTGCACTTTACCAACGATTTTTTGAAGCAAATCCAAATTTTCCTTCGTCGGATTATTGGCTAATTCAATAAGTTTTGAAAGAGTTTCTTTTTGCTCGCACTTCTCAACAAAACTTTTTGCAGATTCCAAAACGGCAACTTTTTGTTTTTGTTCAGGCAAGCGTTCTTGTGCCTCATCTGATAATTCATCAAACAACTTTAATACTCTTGAGCGTACATATCCCTTCTCAATACCTAATATAACATCCAGATCACTTCTCTTAAACAAACCTTCAATATGTCTTTCATATTTTTTCAAAACTTCTTGCTCTCTTTGAAGTATCCTATTGAAATATGTTTTTGGATCATTCTTTTTTTGAATTTTATCTTTGACATTTTGAAGTTTTTGAGACGACCTCTCAAGTTTTTCTTCCAACACAGAAGGACTTATGAACGCTCCCAAGGTAAGCACACCAGACATTACCATTGGAAGTGCAGAATTTGTGTATCCATCTAAAACCGCTAGCCCAGCTGCAGGAATTAGATTCGCTAACATAACGCCGATTCCATGATCCGTTAAAAATTGAAGTATTTTAACCCGTTTTTCAAGACGTTGAACTGTTTTATTCGGTTCAACAGGAACAGTCGGTTGAGGATTTGTTTGAAGCTCCAATGTGCTTACGTTTTCCATTGCTTTTCTCCCTTTTTACCATAGCTTATTATACTTTCATTTTACCCTCCCCCGATTTTTTGTCAAGTATTTTTTATTGTCACTCCTCAAACTGCGATGTGCGTCACTTCGTCAAGGAATCCAGCCTTTGCGTAGTGCTTTATTTTATAATCTTAACAAAAAAAGCTTGCGATAAGCGAGAATGGAGCGCGACATTGCTTCGCAATGCTTGCTCAATCTCATCTTTTGCAGACAAAAGCCTGCAAAGATTTTGATTCCGAACCCATGGGTTCAAATCCCTAGGGTCAACAAAAAAGCGCTTCCAAAGAAGCGCTTGTTTTGGTGATCCCAACGGCTCGCAGAGGAAAAACAATCCTGCGGATTGTTTTTGCCGAGAGCATCAGTTGCTGTTAATGAGCGACTTTGCGTTAGCAAATAAAGCGAATTTACAGTTAAACTTGCCCGAAGCTTAAAGCAAGCAAAGCTTGCGATAAGCGAGAATTCGAACCCATGGGTTCAAATCCCTAGGGTCAACAAAAAAGCGCTTCCAAAGAAGCGCTTGTTTTGGTGATCCCAACGGGATTCGAACCCATA
>OMQZ01000106.1 GCA_900313355.1 uncultured Rhodospirillaceae bacterium | reverse complement strand
TCTCTCCGCCATTAAAAACAAAAGACACCCTTGAGGTGTCATTTTGTTTTTAAACGTGGAAGATGAATTTGAAGTCTGGGTGCACACGGTGCACCGAAGCTTCAATCAAAAATAATTTTACCATCCATAGTCAAAACCTTAACTGTTGAATTATCCTTGATTTTTCCTTCCAAAAGCAACATTGCCAATTTGTTTTCGAGTTCTTGTTCAATCAAACGCTTAAGCGGACGCGCACCAAAATCCGGATCATATCCTTCATGTGCCAAAAGCGTCTGCACTTCATCATCAACATCTAAGACAATATGCCTGTCATCAAGCCTTTTTTGCAAACGGGCGATTTGTATCTTGACAATTTCTTTAATCTCATTTTCCGTTAAAGGCTTAAACTCAATAATCTCATCAAGCCTGTTAATAAATTCAGGTCTGAAAAATGATTTCAGAATTTTGCGCACATCTTGACCATCTTCGCCTGTTCCTAAATTAGATGTCATAATCAAAAACGTATTCTTGAAATCAACAGTCCGACCTTGTCCGTCTGTCAATCGTCCGTCATCTAAAACTTGCAACAAAACGTTGAAAACATCCGGATGCGCCTTTTCAACCTCATCAAACAAAATAACCTGATAAGGACGTCTGCGCACAGCTTCCGTCAAAACGCCGCCTTCATCATACCCCACATATCCCGGAGGCGCACCGATAAGCCTTGCCACCGCGTGCTTTTCCATATATTCCGACATATCGATTCTTAAAAGAGCCGTTTCTTCATCAAACAAAAATTCAGCCAAAGCCTTTGCAAGCTCCGTCTTACCTACGCCGGTCGGCCCCAAAAACATAAACGAACCGATTGGTTTGTTCGGATCGCTGAGCCCCGAACGTGAACGACGCACTGCATTCGAAACGGCTTTGATGGCCTCATCTTGCCCAATCACGCGCTTTGAAAGCTCTTTTTCCATATCAATCAATTTTTCTTTTTCACTTGCCATCAGCTTATCAAGCGGAATCCCCGTCCACTTTGAAACCACTTCAGCAACAGCATCAGGTGTCACTGTTTCAAAACTGCTTTCTTCAAGTTTTTGTTTTTCAATTTCATCCAAACGCGCTTGTAGCTGAGGGATTTCTTTATATTGCAGTTCACCCGCTCTTTCGTATTTTCCTTCTCTTAAAGCTTTTTCAGCCTCAATTTTAGCAATATCCAAGCTTTCTCTGATTTTGCCTTCTTCCTTCAAATTTTTCTTTTGCATTGTCCATTTTGCATTTTCCTGTTTTGATGTTTCTTCTTTTTCGGCAATTTCTTTTTCTATCTTTTCCAATCGTTCTTTTGAGGCCTGATCTGTTTCTTTTTTCAAAGCCTCACGCTCAATCTTGAGTTGAATCAAATGGCGATCAAGCTCATCTAACGCTTCCGGTTTTGAATCAATAGCCATTCTCAAACGGCTTGCTGCTTCGTCCATCAAATCAATTGCCTTATCCGGCAAAAACCTGTCTGAAATATATCTGTTTGAAAGAACAGCAGCCGAAACAAGCGCCGCATCTGAAATACGCACACCATGATGCAGTTCGTATTTATCTTTTATACCTCTTAAAATTGAAATTGTATCTTCAACATTCGGTTCTCCGATATAAACCGGCTGAAACCGTCTTGCAAAAGCCGCATCTTTCTCAATATATTTTTGATATTCTTTTAATGTTGTCGCGCCGATACAATGCAATTCGCCCCGTGCCAGTGCCGGTTTTAAAAGATTTGAAGCATCCATAGATCCTTCGCCGGCTCCTGCTCCGACAACAGTATGCATCTCATCAATGAACAAAATCACTCTTCCGTTTGAAGCGCGAACTTCTTCCAAAACAGCTTTTAATCGTTCCTCAAACTCACCTCTGTATTTTGCTCCTGCAATTAATGCCCCCATATCCAAAGCCATTAACTTCTTGTTTTTCAGACTCTCGGGCACATCTCCGTTAACAATACGAAGTGCCAACCCTTCAACAATGGCCGTTTTACCGACACCCGGTTCACCGATCAAAATCGGATTGTTTTTAGTCCTTCTCGAAAGAACCTGTATTGTGTGCCGAATTTCCTCATCACGGCCTATGACCGGATCAAGCTTTCCTTCTCTTGCACGCTCGGTATAATCGGCCGCAAATTTTTTGAGAGCCTCAAACGTATCTTCCGCCGTCCTTGATTGAGCAGTTCTGCCTTGACGCATTTCATTGATGGCAGCATTTAATTTTTTTAAATCAACTCCATATGACTTTAAACTCAAAAGGGCTTGTAAAACTCTTTCAACCGTCACAAAAGAATCACCGGCTTTTATTGCTGCATTTTCTGCCAAATCTAAAGCCTTAATAAAATTTTGTGAAGCCGAAACCTGAACACCATCACCCTCAACGACCGGCAATTTTTCAATATCTTGAGCCACCTGATAACGCACACCGTCAACATCTGCTCCCGTACTTTCGATTAAAGATGAAGCCAACCCCTCTTTATCATCAAGCATAACTTTAAGCAAATGTTCCGGTGCCAAAAATTGATTTGAATTTCGAGAAGCAAAACCTTCTGCGCTTTGAATAAATCCCTGTACTCTTTCTGTTAATTTTTCCATGTTCATGTTATATATTTCCTTCCATATTTAAATATATAGGAAACACTTTTCTCTTCCGCAAGGCAAAAAAAACCGCCCGATAAAAGGCGGTCTTAAAATGCTACAAATACCACTGTGTCTGATATCTTTTCAAATCGACACCCGGATTCAAAAAATAGAACTCTCCCGGATGCATCAAAAAAGACACATACACATTCTCTGCAATTACCGGAGCCACACATGACTGACCCGACAAATCGATCCCGTAATAATAATTTTTGCTCTTATTTATGGTGCAGGTAAAGCAAGAAGAAAAAATCGGCTCAGCCTCACCATCATTGCCGAGCAGACACGTTGCCAAACGAGGAAAGCGAAAACTATACCTCGGATACGCTCTCTTCCCCCAATCAAACATAAATCTCCATGCCTCCGACATTCCGCGAAAATGAATAATCGGATCAAGAAATGTCAGTTCAATCCAGCCGGGAATTTCGGTCACAAGAGCCTTTTTTTGGCTCACACTGTTCGTTATCTTAAAATAACGATCTACATAGCATTTTCCCATACGCAATAATATTAAAAAAATTAAATCTCAGAATAATCAAATAAAGAAATTTCAGTATAGGAATCATCATTTTTATGTCAACGCAGCAAGGAAGTTATACACCTTTAATTCAACAAAAAGATGATTATCTTAAAACCGAAAGGAAAAGGATATGAATTGGAAATATTGGCTTATCTTAATTGTTCTTGTTTTTGCTGTTGCGATCAACTTTTTTTATTAAAGGCAAATAATTGCAAAAAAAGCACCTGATTTTAAGCTCTGTTATATTGCTTTTAATAGCAATATCATTGATATTATTCAATTAAAAAATATTGACAAATATTTTTTTTTGGAATACAAACACCTCAAAATCTTTATTTTATAGATATTCTGCATTCCATTAAATTATTAATCATAAAAACATTTGCCTTATGGAAAAGACATCAACGCCTACCATTATGCCCGCTTACTTAACCAAGCGCGGACTGATTGCTCTCTGGGAAAGAGGCGGTAGCATGTCCACATCGGGCTCTGCCACGATCATTGTCCAAGACGATGGAAAACGCCCCTGCGCCGCATACATCAACCCTCCCGGTCCGATCAGCAACGGTGAGCATGCCCTTGTTCCGCTCCGCCCCGGTTTTTACATCATCAAAACCAAGCAGGAGGATGAAGCGTTTGAACATGAGGTTTACAAAATCCTCAAAACCTTCACTCAAAAGGAAAACGGTCAGAAAAAGGGATTCATTCAAGTCCGCCAAATCAACCGTTTCACTAACGGCAAGTGGCAGAACCAATTGGCCCAAAAGCTGAGCTCGGCGATTAAAGCCGCTGAAAGAAAAGCAACGACATACCTCTGCCGAGCGGCAGTCTTTGTCAAAGAACCTCCGAGCAGATAGCTTTCCAAACCCAACAAAAAAGCACCCTTGACGGGTGCTTTTTTGTTGTATTGAACTTAATGCTTTTTAATCAAGTCTTAAATTCTTTGACATATACTACGGCTCTGTGAACTTAATAAAGGATAATATTGCTGTGTCACCTGTTTTGCTTGGAAACATATTTTCTTTTTGTTCGGCGCTTTGCCTTCTCTCTTCGGCAGTCAAAAAAAGCAAAAAAGACTTCATCGGTTGGCAAATGGGCGACGATATTTTCGGTTGCTTAACCTGCCTTACCCTATCCAGTTATTCCGGTTTAGTTGTTTGCATGATTTGTTTTACCCGAAATTTCTTAGCCTACAAAGGAAAACTCACAAACTATTTGACCGCAATTCTGTTTTTCTTAAATATTCTTATCGGAGTTACGGTCAATAACTTGGGCATTATCGGCTATTTGCCGATTATCGCTTCTGCCGGTTACACAATTTGTGTATACACATCCAAAACAGCTCAACAAATGCGATATGCGCTTATTTGCAATTTATCATTATGGCTTATTCATTGCCTTTACATCCAAGCTTATCCGTCTGTTGTTACGAATACGATTATTTGCAGCTGGACGATTTTTAATGCCTTTAAAAAGACAAACATCAATTCGCCCGAAACCAAAACACAATCAAATCTCAACCGCCGCATAAAACGCATCAGTATCTGATCCTGCTTTCATAAATCTAAAAATACGAGGAATATATTTTACTCCGATTCCGCAATAGTTCGCCAACAAAAAAGGCTCTCACTTTTGTCGTGAAAGCCTTGATTTTATTGGTTGGGGGAAGACTTCTAAATCGAGAACTATATACTTTTCTCCAACTTATTGTAATTAAATCATATTTTTTGCAATTTTCCAAAAAAGTATGTTTTCGTCAACCTCAGAACATTAAAATTTTACTATTTTTTTATTATATAAAATAAAAAATAATTTGTAAACAGTAAATGTCACTAAATTCTATTTAATAAACTCTTCGATTATATTTCCGGTTACTGGTACGGCATTCCATCCGGCTG
>OMQZ01000199.1 GCA_900313355.1 uncultured Rhodospirillaceae bacterium | reverse complement strand
CAGCTTCATTTGTTCGCGCTTTACCAAACAATTTATCATGAAAAGTGCCACAATGTTTGGGGCGGTTGGCAAGCATGGCCGCAAGGCTTGAAAAAACAAAACCCGATAGATATGGCTATTTTTGAAGAAACGCATGCCAAAGAAATCGAGTTTTTCAAATATCTTCAATACGAGGCATACAAACAATTTGAAAATGTATCGGAACACATCAACCGTCTCGGAATGAAAATAGGTTTATATCGTGATTTGCCGGTCGGTGTTTGCAAAGACAGCGCCGAGCTTTGGTCAGACAGATATGCTTATATCAAAGGTGCGGGCGCGGGAGCTCCGCCGGATATCTTTTTCTCTGAAGGTCAAAAATGGTGTTTGGGCGCGTTCGATCCGTTTGAACTTGAAAAAAGAGCATATGAGCCGTTTTTGAAAATATTGCGTGCGAACATGAAAAACGCAGGCGCATTAAGAATAGACCATGTGATGAGTTTGATGCGGTTATTTATGATTAAAGACACCGGCACAAGCGGCACATATATTTATTACAACTTTGAAAATATGTTGGCATTGGTTGCGCTCGAAAGCTATTTAAACAAATGTATGATTGTCGGCGAGAGCATCGGAAATGTGCCGGCAGGGTTTATGGAAAAACTCGAAGAAAACGACATCTATTCGATGAGCGTTTTGTGGGCAGAACGTTGGGACAACGGCTTGGGCGATTTTAAGGCGCCGCAATATTATCCTCAAAAAGCGTTTGTGTCTGTCGGCACACACGATATGACACCGCTTAAAATGTGGTGGTTCGGTTATGAAATTGAGCTCAAATATAATCTGCACATTATCAACAAAGCCGAAAAAGAATTTCTCTATAAACAAAGAGAGCAGGAAAGATGGCGCTTGTTAAAAGCTATGGATGAAAACGGCGTTTGGCCTCAAGACAACTTAAGAAAAGCGAACTATCTTTATGGCGAAGGATACCCCGAAGGTTTGGACGAAGCCGTTCATAAGTTTTTAGCCAAGAGCGAGAGCAGGGTTGTTGTTCTGCAACTTGAAGATATTTTAGGCGTAACCGAACTTCAAAACCTGCCTGGCACGGATAAAGACACATATCCGAACTGGAGACATAAGCTGCCGGTCAACGTTGAAGACCTTTCAACCGACACAACCTTTGTCCGCAACATCACCGCGGTTAAAGCAGGAAGAGGGTAGTCTAGTCAACGACATAAAAAATGATAAACCCAACAATGCCAATCTTGTTAAAAATAGATTGACAATCACTTTCTTATAAAATATCTTAAATGCGTACCGGTTGATAATCGGTGCGGGGTTTGAAAGCCTCTTAATGGTTATCTGGAAAATCAGATGTAAAAAGCTACCTTTTTGCTTATAGGCAGGAAGGTAGCCAATAAGATATTCATATATCAAATAAGCTACACTATTACCATTAATAGCTTTCAACTTCCTGCCACCCTTCATCACGGTGGTATTTTTTTGATGTATTTTGCGTCAGGAGGGTTTTATGAAAGCGTTAGTTAAAGAGAGAAGTGATGTAATAAATTTTTTTCTTTGTTTTTTTGTATTTTACCTATTTATATCAATTTTTCGGCTATTTACTACTGCAACTTCATTAAATTTTTTATGGTATCAAGGATATCACATCTTATCTGCTTTAGTATGTGCTTTTATATGTGCGTTATGGAAATATAATATTGTAAATACTATTTTACTGGCGCTTATATCATTGTTGTGGAGTTCTGCTGCATTATGTAAAATAGGCGCGGAAATGGTGTTAACAGAGCGCGAAATCGTTCAAACCATTGAAATAGGGGTATCTCTTTATGCAATTTTTTCCATTATTCGTTATACAATAAGTTTTTGTAGTAAAAAATGGATAGTAGCGATTTTAAATACCTGTAACAATATTGCATTGTCCGTTGCAATGTTGCCACCATTACTGGTCATAGGATATTATGTCGTAAGTGATAAGCATATGTTATCTGCAAATATCTTACTGACCTTGTTTCAGACTAACTATGATGAGGTCGTTTCTTATTTAGTAGAACAGAATATCAAAATGTGGGTTCTCTCAATTTTAGCGATCATATTGATAATAGCACTTTTAAATTATCTTTTTTCCAAAATAAGAAGAAATAAGAATAATTTTAAAATGTTAATCTCTAATCTTATCTTAATAACATATATGATTGTTTCTGTGTTTCCAAAACTCAACTCAAGTTTTGTTATAGGTATGATAGCAAGAGTTTGCGATACTTTGCAAGAATATAAAGAATATAATAATATAAGTCTATCACGAGCTAAAAGGATAAATCAACTTCATTTAACTATTAAATATGATAAAGAGCCACAACTTCATGTTTTGGTCATGGGAGAATCAACTCTAAGAAATCATTTATCCGCATTCGGTTATAATTTAAAAACAACTCCTTGGCTTGATCAACTCATAAAGAAAGATAAAAACATTGTATTATATCCTAACGCCTATTCAAACAATATTCAAACAGTTATGTCGGTTCAATTTGCCTTGACTTCACAAAACCAATATAATCGTTCAGTGTTAGCAGATGCTTATTCAATCACAGAAGTTGCTTCTGCTGCAGGTTATGATACGTATTGGATTTCAAATCAAAAGCATCAAAAGTCTTATGATACACCAATCAGCACAATAGCAAACGGGGCTGATCATCAGATATATATAAATGAATTTTATGGAAATAAATTATTAACAACGTATTACGATGAAAAGTTAGCAGATTATTTCCCAAAAATAAAACAAAAAGGCAAAACATTTATTATATTTCATTTGATGGGTTGTCATAACGTGTATAATGATCGTTATCCCGAAAGCTACGATTTTTTTAAGGATGGAAAAAATGAAAGAGTAAATGCATATGACAATTGTATCAGATATAATGATTATGTGTTGTCACTTTTATATGAAAAAGCCGCTCAATACGCAAACTTTATGTCATTTACATTTTTATCCGATCATGGTGAAGATCCAGACAATGGATTAACCCATGATTATTCAAAATTTACATGGAATATGGCTCACATACCATTTTTCAGCATATTTTCTAAAAAATTTGCAGAACAACATATTGACATTATGAAAACGCTGAAAAACAATTCGAAAAAGTATTGGACCAGTGATTTACTTTATAATAAAATGCTACATATCTTAGGCATTTCAAACGCTCCCGGCGAAAACGATTGTTTTGATATATCATCGGCACACTATAATATGCCATATGATAAATTAACGATAATAGAGGGGCAAAAATTTATCAAAGATGACAATAATAAATATTGAGAGCTTTTATAGATTTGTCACATTCTGACAAGGTCTTAAAAAACTGCTTGTGTTTTGTTTTTATCTGCCATAAAATCTCATCATAACAAAGGAACTAGCCCCATGAAAACACCGATTGCATTATTACAAGAT
>OMQZ01000173.1 GCA_900313355.1 uncultured Rhodospirillaceae bacterium | reverse complement strand
TGGGGGCGCTCATAACGGAACATCGGTCCCGTATAATAAAACTTTAAGGGCAAATTTTGCTGCATACCTTCTGAAATAAACGAACGCACAACGCCAGCCGTTCCCTCAGGGCGCAAGGTTAAACTTTCGCCTCCCCTGTCTTCAAAAGTGTACATTTCTTTGGTCACAATATCCGAAGTGTCGCCTAAATTGCGCGCAAAAACTTCCGTAAATTCAAAAATCGGCGTTTCGATTTCTTCAAAACCATATTTTTCAACTGTTTTTGACGCCAATTCTACAACCCTTTTGGCTTTGCGTTTGGCTGGTCCATATAAATCATATGTTCCGCGAACATTTTGTATTTTGACCATCTTTGTTTTCCTTTTATACAAAAAAGAAACGGCAAGGCTAATTCAAGCCTTCCCATTTCTTTGATTAATTTTATCTAATGCTTTAAATATTTATCCAATTTGATTTTCGTTTGTTTTTTCGGCGTTGCGACTGTTGTTAATTTTCCGTCAATATAAACCTCGACATTGTAATATCTGCCGATTGAAAGAACTAAACCATCAACATTCGGAGCTTCATATTCAAAACCTTTGCCGTGGACACCGCTTAAATATGTTTTTTCGGCATCTTTTAATTCAACCCACGAATCACCTTTGAATTTAAGAACGACTCGACTCTTTGATGCTGTGTCTTCTTCAGGCTCGACATAACTGTCTTCAACAACCGTTACCTGATCTTCGGTTTGAGCTTCCGACACAGATTGTGTCGCCGGTTGATCGACATTTTCAACCATTCCTAACTCTTCGATTTTGTAGATTTCATCGCTGACATCTTCGTTAAACGGCATCACCTCAATAACAGGCACTTCTTTTTCAGGCGCAGCCGGTTTTTCATTAGATTGCGTCGGTAAAAAGCGCAATAAAATCCATAATAAGTAAAGCAAAACGATTGCGGCTAAGGCAATATAAATTTGTCGTCTGCTCGGCATCGTTTTTTCAGGATGCGTTGTCACAACAGCAGGGGCCTGTTTTTCTTTTTGAGGCGTTGCTTGTTGTTTGTAGTATTGAGCAATTTTATCCGAATTCAATCCCAAATATTTTGCATATGAACGCACAAAACCTATACCATAAGGAACAGGAGATAATGTTTCATAATCATCTTCTTCTAAAGCCTGAATGTAGATTTTGCGTATGCATAAAGCATCAGAAACAGCCTCAATCGACTTTTTTTGTTTCATACGCGTGTATTTTAAGAACATGCCAACAGTTGTGGCTTCTCCGTTTACTTCTGTCGTTTTTTCTTGTTCTTGTTCCACTTTTTTTGTCCTTCTTAAAACAATTTTATTGTATTAAAACACATTTTTTCTTAAATTGCAATACCATGATCAATGGCATATGCTAATAATTGTGGACGAAGTGTTTTTTTATCGGAACTTAAAAGCGTTTCGACATAATCTGTTATCTCATCTGTATAAACACTTCTGACCATTTTTTTGATTTTAACAAATGATGCTCCGCTTGAAGAAAAACACCTGAAGCCAAGACCGATGAGCGCCAAAGCTTCAAGCGGATTGCTCGCCATCTCGCCGCACACACTGCACAAAACATTATGTTCTTTTGCTTTTAAGACGATTTGTTTCATCACTTTTAAGAACGGAGCCGACAAAACATCATATCTTTCCGACAATCTGACATTTGTTCGGTCGCAGGCAAACATAAATTGCGCTAAATCGTTTGTGCCGATTGAAATAAAATCAGCCTCTTTTAAGATTTCATCTAATTCAAAAATAATCGACGGAACCTCAATCATTAAACCGATGTTTATTTTGGTCGGTAATTTTTCTTTTTGTTTTTTCTGTTTTTCATATTCGATTAAAAGCGTTTCTTTGGCTTCCTTAAACTCTTGAACACTTGAAATCATCGGAAACATCACATCAAGTTCACGCCCCGCTGTTGCTTTTAAAAATGCTTTCATTTGGCTGCGTAACAGTGCGCGCCTGTCAAGTGTAATACGAATCGAGCGCCAACCGATCGCCGGATTTTCTTCTTTCATTTCGCCCCAATAGGGCAACAATTTATCCGAGCCCACATCTAAACTTCTGAACACAACTTTTTTGTTTTTGGCTTCTTTCAAGAGTTTTTGATAAATACTCACCTGTTCTTGAACGCTTGGCAATTTGCTGGCTGTCATGAACGGAATTTCGGTTCGATATAAACCAACGCCATCACAATTTGAAAGCCCGATATATTCAAAATCAAAATCCAACCCGACATTAATGTTTAATTTTATCTGAACGCCGTCTGCGGTCTTTGAAGGTTTCTTTGCAAGAGCTTTTAATTCTTCACGCCAAGCAGACATTTTCTTTTGACGCTCTTTGAAGTTCTTTTTCATATCATCTGTCGGGTTTACATAGACATATCCCTCTACGCCGTCTACTGCTAAAATTTCGCCGTCTTTAACATCTTGATATAAGCCCTTTACTTTTGAAACAACCGGAATATTTAAGGCTTTGGCGACAATGGCTACGTGCATCGTTGACGTTCCGTCTTCTAACACAAGCGCTCTGATTTTTTTATAATCATAGTCCATCAAATCGGCGGGGCCCATGCTTTGAGCAACAATGATGATGTCTTCTTCTTTCTTTTCTTTCGATTGTTCCGCACCATTTAAAAAAGAACGCAATCTGTCCGAAACATCACGCAAATCGTTTAAGCGCTCTTTTAAGTATATATCAGGCGAAGACGAAAGTTTTTCAAACATATCGTTGTAAACTTTTTCAATTGAGGCTTCTGCCGTTAGGCCTGTATCAATGTATGCTTTGATTTTTTTGTGCCACCCTTTGTCTGATGCAAGCATTTTGTATGTTTCTAAAATCTCAATATGTTCACCAACACCGAAGAGCGATTTGTTGAAAGTTTCATCAAGTTGAGCCAGCATCTTTTCACGCGCCTTATCTAAAAGCTGTTGCTCTTTTTCTATGTTTTTTGCAAACATTTGTTTCACGGCACGCCTGCGCTGATGAACCAAGGCTTGTCCAACACCGTATCCCTGATTTAAGCTTTGACCTTTTAATCTGTTTTTTAAGGTAAAACCTTTGGATTTTGCTAAACTTCTTTTATAATTTGAGATTTCTTCGGATGAAAATGAAGTGGTTAAAAACATTGCTATCGTTTTTAATGTTTCAACTTCAAATTCAGAAAAAGTTCGTTTGTTAAAATAACCCAGAACAATCACACCAACAACTTTGTCCCATTGGAGCATCGGTGCTCCGATCATAGATTTTATGTCTGCATCTTCGTCTGTTTTTGAAAGAACGCTTGATTTGAGGGCAATTTCACCAACCAATCCGTCACCATAGCGAATATTTGTTTCATTCTGAGATCTTTCAAAGCCATAGTTTGAAAACAATTCCAGATAATTTTCATCAATTGAAATGTATGAGGCGGCCATATCTGCCTCAAAAAAAGAACAAACTTCACCCATTACATTTGAAAGTTTTTGTTCAACCGCCGCGCTTTCTTGCATATGACGTTGAATTTGCCTTAATAACGGCATGATGTCTGTTGAATTTTTTTTGAGCATATCGTTTTTAAAACCCATAAATTTTGCTTGTGTTTTAAGTTATATAATTTATATTCTGTTTCATCAAGAACTTTATCAAACTTATGGAGCGAAAAAATGGCAAATTTATATAAAAAAGGTGATCATGACACACGCCCATGGGGCACATGGGAAGTTTTAGACGGTGATGAATATTTTTGCGTTAAGCGTATTATGGTTTTACCAAAGGGCAAGCTTTCGCTGCAACTCCATCATCACAGATCAGAACATTGGATTATTGTTAAGGGTTCGGCTGTTGTTACTTTAGGCGAACAGCTTATTGACGTTAAAGCTGATGATGCTGTTTATATCCCAACTGAGACGAAACACCGTATTGAAAACAAATCTAATGAGCCGATGGAGTTTATTGAAATTCAAACCGGCGACAATTTAGATGAAAATGATATTGTGCGTTTTGAAGATATATACGGAAGAGTTTAAATCTTAAAAAAAAGCCTCTCAATTGAGAGGCTTTTTTATTATTTATATCTCAGGCGCACTCTGTTGACGGCACCTTCTTTAACCACTTTGTTTGCTTCTTCAACACTATAAATCAAACGCCCGCGCCGTTTGTCTGAACCATTTGAAGAAGAGTTGTTTGATGAATTATAGCTATTGTTAAAGCTTGTATAAACATCATTCCAATCAGAGCTGATGTTAAGCCCGAACACATCTGCCAGCATTGCATCTTCACTGTCATATGTTCCCATAACATTGCCGTTGTCATCTGTTAATGTGACACGTCCTTGTTCATCGTAGGAAACATTTGCCTGATAGCAATCAATCATCTGAGCCGCAAACGAATTAAATGAAAT
>OMQZ01000103.1 GCA_900313355.1 uncultured Rhodospirillaceae bacterium | reverse complement strand
TTTAAGGTTAATAATATTCTTTGAATTTTAAGCTTATTCTTTTTTATCAAAAAGTCAATTAAAAAAGCCGGCAAAAATACCGGCTTTTGTTTTCATGTTGTTTTTGATTTTTTAATCAAATTTCGGGCGTTCAAGTTCCAAATATGTTTGTCCGTTTTTATCCTTTATTTCAGTATCCGCACCGGCTTTAATCAACATCGTAACCAGGTCATCATTTCCGCTTGAGAACGCATAAAACAAAGCCGTACGCCCGTCTCTATCCCTTTTGTTGATTTTTGCGCCGTATTTTATAAGCAATGCCACAATATCCGTGTTCCATTTGTTTGTTACCGCGTTCATCAAAGGTGTGCCAAGAGGGCTTTCTTTGTTTATATCCGCGCCGTTATCAATTAAAAATGCCGCAAGTTCTGTCATTTTGCTCATTTCAAAGAAAACTCTTTTTTCGAGTTCTTCTTCAACTTCAGGCTCTGCCATGTCAAAACCCATTGTTTTCATCATCATCAATTTTAATTGAATTTCGTTTGCTTTTGAGGTGCAAACATTAATCGGCAACATTCCGTTTTGAGCCGGCGCATTAACGTCCGCGCCGTATTCGATTATTTTTTTAATAACTTCTATATCCGGATTTTGGCTCAAAGCATAATATAAAATCGGGTTGTTTAATCCGTCTTTTTGTGCAAAATCAAAATTTGCTTTCTTTAATGTTTCAACATCATTTAGGCTCCAGCGCCCAACCTGTGATTCAAGGTTTAAGGTCAGCTCTTCAACTCTGGCTTCAAGATTTTCCTCTTCGTCTGCCGGCTCTGAGACTTCGACGTCTTGATTTTGAACATCGCTATCCTGCGCCTTAACGTCACAAATCCCAAAAACAAACAATAAAGCAAGCAAAATTTTAAGCATAATTCTTTCTCCTTTTTAAAAGGTTTTAACAATAGAATCATAACCTTTTTTTTTCGGCTTGCAAGAAAAAGACTTCATCTATTATCAGATTATTTTGTTTTTCTTAAAAAAATTGTTTTAAGCCTATTTTTATTTCGGTTCGGCTTTTTGAAGAGCAGGTTTTTCTTTCAAAAACAGCTTCTATATCCGTGTTTTTGAAAATATGATAATTTACAAGCGCCGACTGTTTGAAAACACTTGCGTGTTTCTGCGTTGCAAGTGTCTTTTTAAGCTCTGCCTGAAAGCCTATTTTTTCAAAACTTAAAAGCAATCCGGCCCCACCCGAAACACCAATCCAAGCGTTATCTTTTAAAAACCCGCCGTATGCTCCGTCAACAGAACTTAAAACATAAACCCACGAATTTTTTCCGAGCTCAAATGTTCCGCCGCCCGAAACTTCGCCCTGAAGAACATAACCCTGCTTTTTGGTTTTCAGATTTTCATCTCTTATTTCGTCGAGCTTTATTCGGTAAGACGGCGCAACAAATGCACGGTCAATCGGCGAAAACGAATCGAGTTCAAGGATGCTCAATTTTTCTAAAACATATTTATCACCTTTGTCATAATGCCTGATGTAGGTTTGCAAAAAATTAATTCCGGCTCCGTTTAAATAACCGAACGGATTGTCTGTTAAAGAGTGATACGCGGGGCGCAAAGCAAATTCCTCAAAAGCCTTGCCGTTTTGCGTTCCAAAAAAGAACGCAATTTGTTTTGAATCATGCGAAAAATTCGGATTATTTCCCTCTTTTAGGTCATCAAAAGTTTGTCCGGCTTTGTTTTTATTTCTTTCTTTTAATATTCTAAGGCTTTTCTTGCGATAATCTTTTAATTCCAGTTTTTTTGCAATATACTGATATTGCACGTATTGATATGCCGTTTCCAAAACATCTGATTTTTCTTGTTCGCTTAAATCCGAAATATCGGCATTTTCGTCTTTAGCTATTTTCAAAAATGCTTTATATTGTTTTTTGTTCATCTGCTCCAGGCGATTTTTGATTTTCTTTAACCTTGACGGACGATAATTCGTGTGTTTGACAATACCTCTTTTATTTATTGCTTTTATGGTATCAAGCGGAATTGTCCACGTCGGAAAATCCTGAGCCAATTTTAAGGACGGTCTGACCGCGTCTAAAATTTCAAGAATCATATACGAGCAGTTCTGTGAAAAGAAATAATACGGCGTTGTTGTGTGTCCAACCTCCCAAACATGAGCCACAAACATTTCAAGCTC
>OMQZ01000102.1 GCA_900313355.1 uncultured Rhodospirillaceae bacterium | reverse complement strand
TCGCTTTCAAATCCGATATACGGCGCAAGCGAACACGTTACGCCCGTTAATATGGCGGTTAATTACTTTATTAAAGCTTTGTGAGGAGTTTAATATAAATGACAGGTTATGTTCAAAACAATATTATAGCGGTCAGACAGGGCGACAGTTTCGCCATCAATTTTGACTTAAAAGACAAGTGTGCGCCGGTTGATTTGACGGGCGCAACAATACTTATGCAGGTCAGGGACGATTCGGGCAACTTGATGTTTTCTGTTTCAGGAACGCCGGTTGATGCCGTTAATGGCAAAATGGCGATTTTATTGACACCGACACAAACGGGAATTGATGTCGGCGATTATAACACCGACATTCAGGTCACGTTACAAGACGGTTCGGTCAACACAATCTTTCCGTCGAACGTTAATCAAATCGGTGTTTTCAGAGTGACCGAACAGGTTACAAAATAGGGGGTTAAAGATGAACGTTAACGAACAAGCAAAAATAAACGTTGAAATCACACCGCAGGCACCGCTTAACGTCACAATCGGCGAATGTGCAAAAATGGATTGTGAGCGGGCGCTTAACTATATCAAGTCAGGTTCGGCGGAAATCGAACAAGCTGTTCAAGAGGGGATAGAAGATTTTAACGAAAACGCCGTTTCTAAAACTGGCGATTTTAATACGAACGCCGTTAATAAAACAAACGCTTTCAATCAAAACGCGGAAGAAAAACAGGCTTTAATTGATGAAGCGGCGGCAGAGGCGAAAGAGTGGGCAATCGGCTCGCCAGAAGAGCCGGAAGAAGGCTCGGCGAAATATTGGGCAAATCAAGCCTTAAGCGAACTTTCAACATTAGAAAGCGACGTTTCAGCCATTCAGGCGGTTATCCCCGCACAGGCGAGCGCAACAAATCAGCTTGCAGACAAGAGCTTTGTAAACTCAAGCATTGCGACAAACACGGCTTATTTTATCGGAACGTTTAACTCGGTTGCAGAGTTGGAAGCATACAGCGGAACGCTCACAAATAACGATTATGCTTTTGTTCAAACGACAGACACGGCAGGAAACACTTTATATGACCGCTATAAATGGAACGGGAGCGAATGGCTTTTTGAGTATGAGCTCAACAATTCATCATTTACGGCGGCGCAATGGGCGGCGATTAACTCCGGCGCAACGGCGCAAAAGCTTGCAAACTACGTTACGACAAACACGGCTCAAAATATTTCTGCACAAAAAGAATTTCGTGGTGGTATTAAAATCAACAATACTGGCTCGGCAACGTATGGAATACTCAATCAGCTTTCAAATGGTAAGATTGATTGGTATTGTGTAGGTTCTGATGGAAATTGGTCGCAGAATTATATCGAAATGAATCCGTCTTATGAAACGGTTGTTAGGGGTGCAACAAACGTTCAATTACTAGGCACAACGCCAGCGACAACGAATCAATCGCCTACAGAAGATACAACAACATCAAAACAAATCGACACGGTGGGTGCGAGAAACACGAAAATTAACAGCGTTCTTCAAGGTCTTATGCCGTCAGGTGTTATCTTGCCGTTTGGCGGTTCGACCGCACCGACAGGATTTTTAATCTGCGACGGTTCAGCTGTTTCAAGAACGACATATTCAGACTTGTTTGATGTTATCGGCACGACTTATGGTTCGGGTGATGGCTCGACAACTTTCAATCTGCCTAACCTTTCAAGCGGTGTTTTGCCGTCAAGCTCAACGGTTGATGTTGTGGGTAACGGAAACGCTTTAGGCATTGTTGATGATATATCCACAGAAGCAAAACAGCATAACGCTTTAGTTGTTGGTCAAGGGAGTGGTTTTTCAAATGCAAAAGTGCCGTTTTCAGCCTTTAATTTGAACGCACCGCTTGCGATTGGCTCAACAAGCACAGGTTCACAATTTGGCACAAATGATAAGGCTTTGGGTGTTTCAACCTTGCCCGAATGGTCAGGCTTAACAGGCTCGATTACTGGTGTTTCGGTTAATTACATTATAAAGGTTTGATGATGAAAATGATTGATGATGTTAAGGTTGTTTTATTCTTGATAGCGGCGGCGATTGCTTCCGCTATCATTCGTTTTAAGACTTTGAGCGGGTTGTTTTTAGATGCTCTCTTAGGCTTTTTAATGGGGTATTCGTTTTATCTGCTCTTGGCTGAGTGGATTTCAGACGGTGCGACACGTTCGGGGTTTTGCGGCATAATTATTTTATGCTCGCGCCCTTTATACGATTGGGCAAACGTTTTTATTAAGAAAAAGCTTTCTCAAATAATCGAAAGTAAAACAAAATGATCAGTTTTGAGGAAATCACAAAAAGACTTCTTCTTCATGAGGGGTGCGTGGATCATGTTTATAAATGCCCTGCCGGTTATTTGACAATCGGTGTCGGTCGAAACTTAGAAACAAATCCCTTAACGCCGAAAGAAAAAGAAGTTGTCGGCGATATTAAAAACAAAATCACGGTCGATAAATGCCTTTATTTACTAAAGAACGACATTAAACGGTGCGAAAGCGAACTGATTAAAAACCTTTCGTTTTGGTATCAGTTAGATGACGAGAGGCAATACGCGCTTTTGGATATGTGTTTTAACATGGGGATTAAGCGGCTCTTGGGGTTTAAGAGAATGTTAAACGCCATGTTGATCGGCGATTATCGAGGCGCGGCAAAAGAATGTTTGATGAGCAAATACGCCAAAGATGTCGGTCAAAGGGCGGTCAGAATATCACGTTTAATCGAGACGGGGGTTTGGGTTAAATGAGTTTTGAAACGTTAAAAGTGCTTTTCCTTTCTTTACTTGTGGTGGCTTTGTGCGTGGGGTTTTACCTTTTGGGTAGGTCTCACGCCGAAGTCAAAATCGTAAAAGAGAAGGGTGAAGAAATCATCAAAGAGGTTGAGGTGATTAAGTATGTTGAAAAACAAAAAGCTGAAATTTGGAGCGCTCCTAATGCTACTGATGTCGAGCTTGTGGGGTTGTTCATGCAAAATAAATTATGATGTTTGCCCTGTTTACCCGAAAGGCGGGGAGCGGGTAGGTCAAGAGCTTGCTAAATTAAACAGCTCGGAATTTCCGAATCTGTTTGAGTGGCTTGGCAGGATTAACAAATTAAGGTTAGAACTTGAACTGTGTGAAAGGAAATAAAAAGATGAACCTATTTAAGAAGAAAAAACATTCCTGAAAGCTTAGATGTTGAAAATGGTACAGTGATGAATAACAACTCACTTTCCCCTCTGCGAAAACTTGGAAAAATGACATGGAATAATTTCAAAAATTTTAATCCGGGAATAAGAATGGGGGAAGCAGCCGGAGAATTAGCCGCATCTAAAGAAGAAATGGATGAACTTAAAGAGGATGGCTACGACAACTATGCGCATCGTTATGCGATGTACACAAATGCCAAAGATGGCTTAGATAAAGCAATATACACTTTAGGGGGAGGAGTATTAAAAGAGGCGCGAGATATTTATAAAAAATCTATTAAAGGAGATACCCCTTTGATAGATTCCTTAAAAGATAGTCACAAAGATACTTTAAACAACATTGAAGCAGTTTATGCCGCAACAAAAAATAATTTACAAGGCAATGATATTGATGGTAGATTGTGGTTAAATGATTTTGATAACATCAAATGCGCAAACCACTGGCGTCAGCCAGTGGAAAGCGGATTTCAAGCCGACAATAAGTCGGATTGGCAAGCGTAGCTTGGACGGGACGGAGATACCTCCAGCGTTAGCTGGATGGTTCTTCATTATTTACATAACAGGTGGAAAAAGAAAAAAAGAAGATGGTAAAAAAAATATTAGAAACTTTGCGAATTGTATGCGTCAAATTTTTGCAATTCTTTGTTGCTTTAATGTTTGTACTTTGTGTTATGCTTATTTTTATGTCATTAAAAGATCCGTCTGTTTTGGATTTTTTCTCAGAAGATGAACAAATTAACAAATGTGTTCAAGAAGGCAATACATACGAGTATTGTGAAGAAAGATTGAGTTGGTAATATATAACAGATATCATCTTTCACGGCAACAATAAAATGAAGAGTATTCTCTTCATTTTTATTTACATAACAGGTGGAGAAAGAAAAAAACAAAGAGAGCTATAAAAATAGTTCAACTACCCTCGCTTTTTTAGCGGGGGATTTTTTTTGTTTTAAATATATTGACAAAAATAACAAAATTTGTTAAATTGTCGGCAAGGAACAGACAATGCTTTCAAAAGAAGAAGTTATTTCAGACTTAAACACCATTTGCGCGCAAACAAAAGCGCGCTGGCTTTGTTATGACGATATTCACACCGTTGATTTGCAAGCGGATACCGCACGATACCTCAAAGAATTAAAGCGTATCGGTTATTCAACAATAGATGCGCTTGCAATGGGGCATATGGATTTGGCATATGGAGGGGGTCTTGAAATCAATCATCAGGAAGAATCAAAGGGCGGCGGTTATACCCTTAATGGAAAAAACGACAATAAAAAAAGATTGGTCGTTTTATCAGATTGTTCAAGACTGATGGATTATCACACAATTTATCACGAAGCAGGGCACCTTTATCAGTTCGAATATAATATCTTTAATGTTCGCTGGCGCGGTGAATATGAAACGTATCTTTCAGAAACGCATGCCAACACGTTCGCGGCAATGGTTCTCCTCTTAAAATCTCAAAATATGATTGAATATAAGAAAAAGAGGCTTGCACTTTTTGCATATGGTATCAGCACCATAAACGACAAGCGCAAAAAACTCCTTTATTATACGTCGTTGCCGGTTGAACTTGAGCTCATGAAAATCGTCAGAAAAGAGGGCCGAAAAAACATGCGCTTAAAATTTTCTAAAAAAGGTAATCTTGATTTTAAGAAAATTGCGTTTTTTACGGCAG
>OMQZ01000101.1 GCA_900313355.1 uncultured Rhodospirillaceae bacterium | reverse complement strand
AACTGCGACCGGAATCTTAAAGACGACCTTCTTGACGAAGTGCTGTCCGTCCCAATCCATGCAGGGCTTATGGCCCATACCGGGACTTCAGAAAATCTTTTTTTCCATTATAGATGGTATTGCGGCAAAACAGAGGTAAAAAACATATGCCTCATTCTGCCTGTGAAACATTTACTAGAAAATCCCGTCGACAATAAAATTCGGGATCCCGCTTTGAGTCGCTGCAATGAAGGCTTTAATGTTTTCATTATCAACCTTCATGCCTCGTTGAAGCATACGCATTTCCGTCACACCGCCCCTGATCGTCAGACATGAGCTTACACCTGCCATGTTGGCGCCAAGGATGTCCGTTCCGAGAGTGTCACCAACCATCAGCACTTTCTCTCGGGCGATCTCATTACCGAGAACCCAATCGAAAATGTCCGGATCCGGCTTGCCATAAAGGACAACCTGCCCTCCGAGAGCGCGATAGGCGTTAACGATAGACCCCTGGCGTATCACCCACCGACCATCCTCGGATGCGATTTCGTCCGGATTGGAACACACCATGGGAAGTCCCATACCGGCAAGCTTTTCCAACTCGCCGTAGAAATCGTCCATCGTAATGCGGTCTTCACCATTAATCTGCGGAATGCCGCAATAGACGAAGTCGGCATCCTCAGGATCTACCACTAAATCGTAGGGCGAACCATTGAAGATGGCGGGAACTTTGTCGGGCTTTTTGAAGTTTGCCGTGCCGAACACAACATACTTCCTACCGCAGGGCAAAGTGCCTTTTTTGATGTCTTCGTTGGCGTATTGCCCGGACGTCACAAAAGCATCATAATGAATGCCCTTGATAAGTCCCTTTTTGGCATACCTTTGCTCAGGATCCGTGAAGGTTGCGTTTGACAGGAAGATGACCTTCTTTCCCATTCCTCTCAGTTTTTTGAGCACTTCGACCGCCTTGACATTCAAGCCATCGGCAAACGTAACAACCCCGTAGTTGTCGACAAGGATTGAAGTGAAATTTTTCACAACATCCTGAAATCTTGCATTCATACTAAATTTATTTTTAATTAGTTTGACATAATATTCTATCTTTAGAGCCTTTATTTTAGCACAAAAAAAAACTTTTGTCAATATTTTAATTTGCGCTTGACAATGAACGGAAGCTATGCCAAATTGTCACCAGTTATTGCTATTTGTTAACAAAGAGGATGCATTTCATGATTAAAAATATTTTTTGGGATGTCGACGGGGTTTTAGCAAACCTTAATTATGCTTATTTCCATTTCTTAAAAGAACATCCGAAGTATAAGCCGATGTATGGCAATATTGAGTGGGAAGATTTGCCGAAAGTTTTGCCGATTATTCCCAAATACGGCGCTTTGGAATTAAAGACGCACCCGACACTCGGCACAGAGCTTGACTATGATTTTTGCCATACACCTGAGTTTTTCACAAATCGCCCGCTTTATCCCGGTGTTGTTGAAACATTAAAACGTTTTCACGACAAAGGTTTTAAGCAATTCACATTGTCAGCCACATTTGATGTTGAAACAAAGACGAAGTTTTTAAACAATTTGCTTGCAGACGTTAAAGACTTTTTGACGATCAAATGCGTTCAGCACGGCAAATTTATGCATGATACCGCAAAGGTGGATATGTTGAAATCTTGTTTTGAAGAATATGGCTTAAAAGCAGATGAAACAATTTTGGTCGACGACCGCATTTATAACCAGTATGCCGCTATTGATGCCGGCGCACACCCCGTCAGATATCGTTGTGAGTTTACAACTGACTTACCCGATGAGCTTAAATGGATTCCGGAAGTCCACTCCTTAAAAGAGCTCGAACAGCTTGTTGAAGATGTAAATTCAGGCAAAAAAGTTTTAGACAGTAAATAATTTATTTCTTAATCAAAATAATCGGTAAGGCGAGCAAAATCGCACACAGACCGAAAACAAGCTGATTTTTGAGGCTCTGTTCATGGTAACGAATGGCGGAATAAATCATCACAGCCGGCACAGAAAGTCTTAAAAAGACCGCCACAATTGAAACCGGCAAAATATTAATTGATGCGTATATGACCAAAAATTCCGAAACGGCGTAAAATATGCCTGCGTAGGCAATTTGCCGATTTAAGAACATGTTTTTGAAATCTTGTTTTGTTATGCCATGAAACAAGCTGACTGCAAACATCACAGCAGAAGAAACTAAAAGGTGAGCATACCATCCGATTTGCGGAATCGCCAAATGATCCGAAATTGTGTATGATGCCATGATAAGCGTTAAAACCCAGAATGCTGTTTTCGCCTTTTTCTTTAATCTTTTTGCGTCACCTTTGATTAAAAAGGCTGCCCCAAGAGCGCCAAAGCCTAAAATACACAAAACTTTGATAACCCCTAAACCTTCGCCGAAGAAAAGATTGTTAGCAAGCGCACCCAAAGCGAGTGCAATAAAACTTAAAAAAACAGAAGATGAGGTTGATTCCCTATTAACAAATTGAGATAACTCTATGCTGTAAAACAGCATGGCACCCTTATAAACGCTTATTAAGATAAAGGGGGAAAAGAAAATCTCGCGCCAATCACCTAAGAGCAATTTTCCTAAAACAGGAAATGTCAGCAACAAGGCAATCATCAGCCATGTGCTTGTGAATGACGAAGACATTTTCATCGGAAAATATTTTGCTGCAGGTCTGTAAAGAATTGGCCTTAGAGCCCATGAGAGCAACAATAAAAATCCGATGAAAATTTGAAACAGCGTCATATCCGGTTCTATATTGCTTTTTTAACCGTGTTGATGGCTTCTTCAAGTTTTGAGGCATCTGAGCCGCCGGCTTGTGCCATATCTGCTCTTCCGCCGCCTCCTGAACCGCCGACAGCAGAAGCTGCCAATTTGACCAAATCAACGGCCGAATATTTATTCGTTAAATCTTTTGTAACGCCTACCACAATAGAAGCCTTGTCATCTTTATCTGATGCCAAGACAACAATGCCCGACTTAATGCTTTGACTTATTTCATCAACAAAGGCTTTTAATTCTTTCGGATGAACACCTGAAACAATCTTGCCGACAAACTTGATGCCGTTGACCTCTTCGGCTTCATTTTTCGAGCCGTGGCTGCCGCTCAACATCTGCTTTTTCAAGTCTAAAACATTTTGCTCTAACTTTTTCTTTTCTTCCAACAGATTGCTGATGCGTTGTTCTAAGTCGTTGACATTTGTTTTTAAGCTCATGCAAACGGCATGTAACTTGTCTTCTAGAGCATGCTCAAAGTTTTCAGCTGCCGCGCCCGTTACACATTCTAAACGGCGTACACCTGCCGCAACGGCAGATTCTGATAAAATATGGAAATAACCAATATCACCCGTGTCACAAACGTGGGTTCCGCCGCAAAGCTCTTCGCTATAAACAATGCCGTCCTTTTCCATTTTAACGACTCGAACTTCATCACCGTATTTTTCGCCGAACAACGCCATCGCGCCCATTGCTACAGCCTCATCTTTGTTCATCAAAACCGTGTTGACGTGATAGTTTTCTCTGATTGAGGCATTGACCATATCTTCAACCTTGCGGATTTCTGAAGCTGTAATTTGCTTTGGATGAGAAATGTCAAAGCGCATTCTGTCAGGTGCAACAAGCGATCCTTTTTGAGCCACATGATCACCCAAAATTGTGCGTAAAGCTTTATGAACCAAGTGAGTGACTGAGTGGTTGGCACAAATTTGTTTGCGTCGCTTCGCATTAACCTCAAATGAGGCAATATCGCCAACCTTAACCGTTCCTTTAACAAGTTTGCAAACGTGAACAAAGATGCTATCAAGCTTTCGTTTTGCATCGGTCACTTCAATTTCAAAATCTTTGCTTTTGATATAACCGGTGTCGCCGACCTGACCGCCACACTCGCCATAAAACGGGGTTTGGTTGGCAACCAAATAGAACTCACCCTCTTTGACTTCATCAACGCTATTGCCGTTTTGAACAAGAGCCGTGATGGCACAATCAGCTTTTAAGGTTTTATAACCCAAGAAATCCGTCGCACCAAGTTTGTCCGAAAGTTCGAACCAAACCTTTTCTGTGCCTTCATCACCTGAACCTGCCCAGTTTTGACGCGCCAACCTCTTTTGTTCTTCCATTGCTTGATTAAAGCCCTCGGTATCAACTTTAATGTTTTTGAGTTTTAAGGCATCTTCTGTTAAATCAAGCGGAAAACCGTAAGTGTCATAAAGTTTGAAGGCTGTTTGCCCATTTAAAACACTGCCGGGTGACATATTCGATGTTTGCTCATCAAGAAGTTTCATACCCGTTGCGAGCGTTTTGCCAAAACGGAGTTCTTCTGCTTTAATTGTTTCTTTGATTAAAGCATCATAGCGCAAAAGCTCAGGATAAGCCTCGCCCATTTCGCGTTGCAGAGAGGGCAAAAGTTTATACATCAAAGGCTCATGAACGCCTAACATATAAATATGGCGCATTGCACGGCGCATAATACGGCGCAACACATACCCCCTGCCCTCGTTTGACGGCAACACACCGTCAGCAATTAAAAACGCAGTCGAGCGCAAGTGATCCGTGATGACATTATAAGAAGATGAAAGCGCCTTATTTTCTTTGTCGGTGCCTGCTAACTTACACAAATCCGTAATCAGATTTTGGAACAAATCAATTTCATAGTTTGAATGAACACCTTGCAAAATAGCTGTAATACGCTCTAACCCCATACCGGTATCAATGCAGCGTTTTTTAAGGTTTATGCGCTCACCTGAGGGTAAGTCTTCAAACTCATCAAACACCAAATTCCAAATTTCAATCCAGCGATCGCCGTCTTCTTCTTTCGTTCCGGGTAATCCGCCCCAAACTTCAGGGCCATGGTCATAGAATATTTCGGAGCAATAACCGCAAGGACCTGTGTCGCCCATTTGCCAGAAGTTGTCTTTTGTTGAAATATCAATAATCCTGTCAGAGGGCAGACCTGAAATCTTTTTCCATAAATCGCGTGCAACATCATCCGTGTGGAAAACAGTTACGGCTAATCTGTCTTTTGGAATTGAGAATTCTTTGGTTACAACTTCCCAAGCGTAATGAATGGCCTCTTCCTTAAAATAATCGCCAAACGAAAAGTTTCCGAGCATTTCGAAAAATGTGTGGTGACGAACATCATAACCGACGCTGTCAAGGTCGTTGTGTTTTCCGCCGGCACGAACAGATTTTTGAGCTGTTGTTGCTCTTGTATAGGGGCGCGTTTCGTTGCCCGTAAAGATGTTCTTAAATTGAACCATACCTGAGTTTGTAAACATTAAGGTCGGATCGTTGTCCGGCACCAAAGATGACGATGGAACAACCGTGTGTCCGTTCTTTTCAAAGTAGTCCAAAAAGGTTTTGCGAATTTGTTTTAAGGTCGCAGTCATTTATTTATTTCCTATCTATTCAGTTCTGTTTTTGCTTAAAATAAAGCAAAGCGATGCATAAGTAAAGAAGATTTTTTATTTTTCTTAATATATGATTTTTCTTATAAAAATATAAGATGTTTCACGTGAAACATTTAAAAAGAAACGCCTATAAAACAGGCGTTTTTCTTTTATTTTCAATAACTTAGTATTTTACACCAGTAAAGTCAAACACGACTGAGCAGAAGCTGTTGCCTTCACCGCATAAGGTTTCGCAGTAGCCGGCTAAATTTGTGATGCTCAAACTGCCGCCACCACTGCCATACATTACGGCTTCGCCTTGGTTTGAAATCAGCCACATTTTTCCTTTGCGCCAGACTTTTTCAGGCACTATTCTATCCCAGTTTTTGCTTAAAAAATCGACACAGGCCTGTTGTCTGTTTTTTAAGAATGTGACATAGAGCATATAGGTGTGATAGTAGCCCTCAGAACTGGTGCTTGTGAAAAATCTCGGATAAATCTCGCCTAACGGGGCTTTGCAGACCTGATATGTTTCATCACCGAGCGCAGAACCTTGAGGCACGCAATCGGGCAAGAGTGTAAAATTATGGGCATTTTCAGCCATTTTTGTGCGGTCATTCGGATAATCCCTGATGTCACGCTGAACAAACAAAGAATAATTAACCAACGCGTCAGATACAAAGCTGATGGTGTTATGCATTTTATACATATACATGGCTTTGCTGTAACCGGCTAAACCACCGGCTGAAATAACACCGATGATGGCCAGAACGCCGAGCATTTCGACCATTGAACGACCTAATTCATTTATTTTTTTCATTGAACACTCCATTTTTTATTTTAAGTTTATCTTATTCGTTTGTTACGTGTTTTGCAACATAAATTTTATTGTGAGGAACAAACGAGGCAAAAAAAAGCACCGACTAATTTGCCGGTGTTTTTTTGAAGTCATTGCTTTTAACTCGCAGATGGCAAGGTCTTTGATCCAACCGCATACGGGTGACGACCGCTTGTCGTTCCAAAAATAGGATTATTCGGAATTGAGTGATCGTGCTCATTGCCACTTTGAAGATCATCAAATGTGTCGTATTCTTTGGCTCCCACACGATAACTCCCATCAGACTCTTTTTTATACGTCAATATAGTGAGCTGAACTGATGAAGGCACCATTTCTCCAAGACAAGTTTTTCCGTCAGTGTCTATATCACCCGTGCAGTGCATCGGTACGAAGTCCAGACAGCTTTGATAACCTTCCGGACAATATATTGTCGCAATATTGCTGTATTCAAACGCAAACGGGTTTAACTGTCTGCCGTCAGCAAACAAAGATTCAGGCAAAACGAGACTTGTTGCCGTATTTCTTGAAAAAGCGACAGCTCCTATTTCCTGAATATTTTCACCAAGAATAATCGTATCAATACGACCTGTCAGATAGTCATTGTATGCGAAAGCCTGACCAAAAGCGTATTTTCCGATTGATAAAACAGAATCAGGCAATGTAACGCTTGTAAGGCTTGTCGCTTCAAAAGCTGAATTTCCGATTGTTTTTAATCCTTCCTGAAAATTAATGTTGGTCAGTGCGTAGGCATTTCTGAAAGCAAAGTCTCCTATTGATTCAACTGAGCCCGGAATATTTACATTTTCTAGTGATGTTGTATTTCTAAAAGCGTATGGACCGATTGATGTTACAGAATCCGGAATATTGAGCGAGGTTAAGCTTTGGGCATTTGAAAATGCATTTTGTTCAATCGTTTGTACAGAATTACCTATCGTTAAATTCTCTAGGCTGGTTGCATATTGAAAAGCAGATCTGCCAATTGTTGTAACAGAATCAGGAATATCAACCGTCGTTAAACTTGTCATTCGGTCAAATGACAGTAAGCCAATGGTTGTCAAAGTGTTAGGCATAGAAACTGATGTGACGTTCCGAAGGCCTTGGAAAGCACGATCAGAAATCGTGTCAATCCCCTCGCTTACAACAACACCTTTTATTGTTTGATAGGAATCTCCCCATGGTGCTGATGTGCGTGATTTGTAGGCTCCATCTCCTTCTCCGGTTTCTACCGGAGAATAGGCATCCATAACCACCGCCTGTCCGGGGGTTGTCGGATAAACTGTTAAAACATCATTTTCAATTTTCCACGAACAGTTTTCTCCACACGTGCCGCTATTGGCTGAGGCGGTCAAAGGAAGGAGTGTAAAAAGTGCAAATACAAGGATTTTTTTCATCATTTTTCTCCAAAATCAGATGGCTTTATCTTTTATGCCATTTTGTAGGTTTATTGTATCTTATTTTTTAAAAAAGTCAAGGAAAATCGGCTTTAAGACCATAAAAAAACACCGGCGAATTCGTCGGTGTTTTTTAACTTTTTCGTTAACGATTAGAAAGCGTAACGAACGCCGAATGACAATACGTCTAAGCCTCTGAGTTCTTTGTTAACAAAAGCAACGTGACGATACATAGCGCGAACGCCCCAGTTTTCTGTAACGTTGTATTGGAGACCAGCACCTAAACGCCAACCCCAAACATGCTCTGTATCATGAACTTTTTCAGCCTTATCTTTAGCTTTGAATACATAACGGCCGAGACCTGCTGTGCCTAAAACTTCCCATTCGCCATAGCAGCCTAAAGGCAAGATACCGAACAAATCAGCGCCATAAGCACCATATTCTGTGTGGAAAGATTTTTTGTTTTCATGTTTTGAAAGTTCACCAAAAACTTCAGCTGCAACATAAGGAGAAACCTTTGTACCTGCAACGATTGAGCCAGAGTGATATTTACCAGGCATAATGCCATCTAACACTGATGCTTTGTTTGTGAAGTTCAAATTGTAGTCAGCACCAACGTAAGGTGTAACTTCCAAGGCTTGTGCGCTGAATGCAAAAACGCTAGCAACACCAGCAAGTAATAAAGTTTTTTTCATGAATATATTTCCTTTATAAAATTTTATAAACTAAACATTATATTGTTCTATTTGAGCAATATGTGCGAACAGTAGTTCATTTTTTTCTAATTTGCAAGAACTTTTTTAAGTTTATTTTACTATATTTTTCAGTCTGTTATAAAAATTCTGCCGTTTTCGATACGAGCCTGACCGCCTAAAGGAATCGTTGCAATCGGGGTTGTGTGCCCCATGTCAATGTTTGCGATAATCGGCATATTTTT
>OMQZ01000164.1 GCA_900313355.1 uncultured Rhodospirillaceae bacterium | reverse complement strand
TCTGAAATTTCCTTTCTCTTTGCTTCCGCTAAATCCAACAAATAATCGTATTCGTTTGTTATTTCTATGTTATCATCTATTCCTTCATTTACATATACTGCTCTTGTAATCAAGCCTTCATCAATTACGCTTTCCTCGTCTATTTCGTGATACTCATATCGGTTGTTTTTCTTTGCAGTCGCGCTCACTCTGATAATATTTTTAGCAGAGAAAGCATCAATAACGTGTTTAGCTTTTGCTGTATTATTCGAGTGCTCCTCATCAATTAGAATAATAAAATCAATTGTTTTTCTGTGCGCTTCTGCTATTCTATCAAATAGATTTTTACGTTCACTCTCTTGAAGAGAAGTATTATCAGTTTTTGTTACAAGTTCCCAGTTGATAAAAGTGGTTCCCCCCGGTTTAAAACCGTTTTGCAGGGCTTCAAATAAATTTTGCGTTCCAAGGAAAGGAGCAATTTCTTTCATTTTTTTACGACTCTGTTCCTCAAGGTCTCCCTTACCCGGACACAACCAAACAAAGGCTGTATTTGGATTAACCTTACTGATGTACTTACTAACAAAATCTATAAGTATAATTGTTTTTCCGGAACCGGTAGGAGCCTTGACAACAATAGTTGACTTTTTATTGCTATCCGTGGTCGTATCCAGTAAATATGATACTGCATCTTCTTGAAAAGGAAACGGTTTTATATTTATATCTGCTACCATGTTTCTCCCTCCTCTCTCAATTCAAAATTGAAGTAATAATCTGGAATAACATATAATTTCGTGTTTTTTAACATCTCGTTTTGCTTTGTTGTGAAAAGAACATTGCTTGAAACGTACACAGCCTTCAAATCGGGAAATTCGTTCCAACGTTCTTCTAAATTGTCCGCGTCAGTATCGTCCAAAACTAAAACATACTCTTTTCCGTCAAGTTTAATTCCGTGCTCTATTTGTATCATCTCTGAAATGTGCTCCAATAAAGCGTCCGAGAGGTATTCAGCGTCCCTTGAAACATAGTCCGTTCGATAGTACTTCATATTAGCCGGTATTCCTCTATATTCTTGGAACACAGTGACACCATAGAGATAAACATATCCTTTTTTTATTTCTGTAGCAAATTTATCATATTCTTTTTTGTGTTCTTTTTTCAGCTCGGCTATTTCGTCATTGATTGTTGATGATTTGAAATCCTTTAGGGTTATTTTATGCTCCATTAAAACTGTTTTTCTATCTTTGCAATAATGATAGGAAGTGATAACGTCTTTGCATCGTTTATATGTTACCTCTTCACAAATATTATTTTGATTATTCGTACAAAGAATAAACCGGCGATTTCCACCGTCTTCAATGTTCAACTCTAACACCGCTTGAGCTGTTGTTCCACTTCCGGCAAAAAAATCTAACACTATGGCGTTTTTATTATAATGGTTCTTTATCAACCTCTTAATAAGCTCAACCGGCTTTGAATAGTCAAAATCATCTTTCAAACCGAAAACTGCTAAATCCTTTTTTGCATTGTCGTTAGAATATTCATTTTCAACCAATCCAATCGAGCTTAAGGGTTTTGTACGTTTAATGTAATCGATATAATACTCGCCTTTTTCATCTTTCTTGATTACAGCATTAAGATATGTCTTTGTATATATTCTCGCGCTACCGTCAGCTTTTCTATTGATAGCAATAAAACCGTTTTTATATCCGAAATCAAATAATTTTTTATTCCATCTCCATGCCCAATCCGCGCGTTTGTGATTACCATTTTGACGTTCTTCCCATCCTTCTTTACTTCCTCCAGGATAGAATGTTTCTCCGTCAATAACAAGAGGGTAATCCAAACTTGCACTATATGACAAGCTGTCATAGTCAAGAGTCTGATTCTGTTTGTATTTTCCGCGTTCCTCGACCCATTCATCTTCTTTATCAAAATGCGGATCAGTATGTTCTTCCATCACAAAAATGTTTTTGTTTTGTCTTGTATATACCATTACATAATCGTGATTCTTTGAAAAGGAGCCTGTTGTTTTACCACTTTTCTTTGTAATGCGAGGTATAGATATAATAAAATTGCTTTCAGAAAATATATCGTCTAACAAGATTTTTAATGCCGCCTGCTCGTTATCATCAATCGAAACAAATAATAGTCCGTCCTCTGACAAAAGTGAAAAAGCAATACGAAGACGCTTTTCCATAAACGAAAGCCATTTAGAGTGCTTAAAGCTATCCTCCGACCCAACATAATCATCATCGTATACAAAATCATTCTTTCCACGGTTATATGGCGGGTCTATATAAATAACATCTATTTTTCCTAAATGTGTTTTTTGAAGCAGACGAAGGCTGTGAAGATTATCGCCCTCAAGAAGAAAATTATACTCCTTGCTGGAATAAGACGATATTTCTCGACTTAAATCTTCTGTAAACACGGGGATATGGGAACGCATTTTTATATCAACAGATTCTTCGTGCTCTTCCCACAATAATCCGTATTTCTTTTCGTTGAGCGCATTTTCAATCTCGCCAATCGCAATGAGGCTCTCATCGTTATCATGGTGCTCTTTTTTTAGTTGCGCTAAAAATACCATCATTTTTTCGCGCTTTAATTTTGATAAATTGGGCATAGCTAAAACCTCCGTTATTCATTTTAATTATATAATATCATTTCGGCAAAGTAAAGATAATATTTTCAGATATTGCAATTCTTGAAAAACACGGCTTTGCAATTAGAACGTTTGCGCTATAATTATATTAAACTCTTTGGGAGGTGTTCTTATATATTCCGATTTGCAAGTTGGCGATAACGCCTATATTGTTGATAACAATCGGTTTCTGCGCGAAGTGAGAATTTTAAAAACCACAAAGGATCTATGTGTTATAAAATATGTTGACACCGGCGCGTTGATTCGCATACGAAAAAACACGACTGTTCTGTACCAAAAGGGCAGCAAAATTATCCTTGCCTCCATCAGCACGTCTGGGAATGAACCATTGGGAATATGAACGGCTCAACAGATAACGAGCTGAAGCAACAAAAAACAACAAATCCCAAGCTCAACCAATACAATATAGGACATCCCGAC
>OMQZ01000100.1 GCA_900313355.1 uncultured Rhodospirillaceae bacterium | reverse complement strand
GATTTTGACATTGCTATTCCTTTATTTGTAAATCTGTCATATAGGCTTCAAGTTTTCCAAGCGGGGTGGAGGCAATTTCCATCTTTAAAAGATACGGCAATCCTGTTGTTTTTTCTTTAGTTAAATAAAAGCTGATATATTTTTCGGAGGAAACTTGCCACAACAAATCTCCTTCTTCAGCATTTTGCTGATGAATAAAAGCTGTACAGTGATGGGCTTCGCCTGAGATTGGAATTCGTTTGTCTTTAAATAAGGTGCGTCCGTTGTCTTTAATTGTGATATTATAAAGTTTTTTACCGTTAAACACCGTTTTATGCAGTTCGCAAGATTCATTTTGTTGATATTCTCTGATGAGCATAACTAACACACTTTGAATGTCGAAAGTATCTATGGTGGTTTTGGGTAATGTTACTTTAACCTTGCGTTTGTTCGAATCTTTGGAACTGATTCTTTTGATTAAAATTCCGTTTTGGTCAAATATAAGCTCTTTTTCACGTTCGTGAGATGATGATTTTGTTGTTTGATGATAATATTGAGTGATTAATTTTTCTTGTTCAATCATTCCTTTTGTTGTGTAATTAGCGTTAAATGAATACAATTTATTAAATAAGCCGGATGTTTTGATTGAAGAGAAAAATCGGTATGAGTCATTTGAAAGTGTGTAGGCAATATCAGCGGTGGCTGCATCAAACAGTCCGATTTTAACTTTGAATGATTGTTTTATTGATGTTGCGTTAGCATTATAACAAACACACAAGGCAGATAGAATTAAAGATATGTATTTTTTCATTTATTTTTAGTCTTTCTTAAATTTTATTGTGTATCATAACAAAAAAGAATCTTAGAATAAAGGAAAAAAATGAAAAAAGTATTGGTTGTGAAAGGTGGCTTTTCATCAGAACGGGAAGTCAGCCTTGTCGGCGGTGCAAAAATTGCAGAAGCTCTAAGGACTAAAGGATATAATGTTGTTGAACATGACTTAATAAACGGAAAGGCTTTTTGTGAGGTTTTAAAACAAGAAGAGCCTGATGCCGTTTTTAATGCTTTGCATGGAAATTGGGGAGAAGATGGTGAAATTCAGGGTTTTTTAGATGTCCTTCAAATACCTTATACTCATTCTTCAATGAAGGCTTCTTTGCTTGGGATGAATAAGGTTTTAACGAAAGAAATTGCACAAAAAAACAATATAAAAACGGCAGATTATGAAGTCTTAACTTTTAAGGAATTTATCGAAAAAGGGACTCGAATCAAAATTCCATATGTGATAAAACCTTCGTCAGACGGTTCAAGTGTCGGTGTGTTTATTGTTCAATCAAAAGAAGACGAAAAAAAGATATCTTATGATAATCAAGATATAGAATTGCTGGTTGAAGAGTATATTCCGGGCAGAGAAATTACTGTTGCAGTGATAGGCGGCAGGGCATGTTGTGTTACAGAATTGAAACCCAAAACAGATTTTTATGATTATAAAGCAAAGTATACCAATGGTGTGACCGAGCATGTTTTGCCGGCGGATTTGCCTGAACAAGTTTCTAAAAAAGCGATGGATTATGCTTTAAGAATTCACCAGGTTTTAGGATGTAATATGGTTTCACGTTCTGATTTTAGGTATAATGATAAAGATGGAGTTGTGTTTTTAGAGATTAACACCAATCCGGGGATGACACCCTTGTCTCTTGTGCCGGAGCAGGCAAAATATATAGGCATTTCATATGAAGATTTATGTGCAATGCTGGTGGAGAATGCAAAATGCCGAAAAATAGGGTCGTTATAATTGCCGGTCCGACAGCTTCGGGTAAATCTTCGTTTGCTATTGATCTGGCTTTGAAATTAAACGGGGTTATCGTTAATGCAGATTCAATGCAGGTTTATAAAGATATGCCGATTATTTCGGCCGTTCCGACAAGAGAAGATAAAGAAAAGGCAGAGCATCATCTTTATGAAATATATGATCCTTCATTTCGAGGAAATGTTGTTGACTGGCTTAATTTAGCCATTAAAGAAATCAGAGATATTTGGAGCAAAGGAAAGTTACCTCTTGTTGTGGGCGGGACAGGTCTTTATATTGAAAATTTGATGAAAGGAACGACACCAATTCCCGCAACGCCTGATGCTATCCGGCAAAAGGTTCAGAAAATGATTGAGGAAGAAGGCGTGGTTTCCGTGTACGAAAAATTAGCGGAAGTTGATCCGAAATCAGGACAGAAAATTAACGCCAACGATATGACACGAATCAAACGTGCGTATGAAGTTTTTTTGCACACAGGTGAGCCAATGTCGGTTTGGCAAAAGAAGCCATTGATTCAAAATTTGTCCGAAGCGAATTTTTTTACCATCAAGCTATGTCCGTCTACTCAAGAATTAGATGAGCTTTCTTATGCACGTTTTGATAAGATGGTTGAATTAGGTGTT
>OMQZ01000098.1 GCA_900313355.1 uncultured Rhodospirillaceae bacterium | reverse complement strand
CCTAAGATTTTCTTTTTAGATTTAGCCATTTTATACCTCTTATTGCTAGGTTCGTGGTTTTGAACATGGCTGTTCTCCCACGAAAAAATTAACACAATACCCGCTTTTTTTAAGCAGGTGGACTATCAATAACATATTTTTTTTAAAATGCAAGAAGTTTTTTCTTGTTTAGTATGTCTTTGTTGAATCTGTATTTAAGATAAGGGTTTTAGGTGAGATATATTCTTTAGAACCCTGTTTTTTCGAATCTTTTACTTTTTCTTTCATCTCTTGCATATGGCTGAGTTGAGTTTTTGTGAGGAGCTCATACGTTCCCTCGACTTCGGAGCTCTCAAACCATTGGCCTTCTTTTTTGTTTAAGACATCAAGTGATGTTTGGATGTTAAGAACTTTTTCGGATTGTGGAATTTTTTGTTCAATCGGAATGAGTTCCATACCGTTTTGAATGATGGGTTTTGCGTTTTTAATCGGAAATGCGCCGTCTTTTGCCCAACGTGGCAAGAGTTCTTTTTTGCAGACACCGTGAATGGTTTCATATCCTTTTTGTGCGCACAGCTTTACGGCTGTTTTCATCATTAAATCAGAAATGTTTGATTTTCGCAGATTTTGCAAAACGCTGATACGCTCAAATTTTACAAAATCTTTAAAATAACGTATGCGCATTGTTCCAACAGGCTTTTTATCGACATAGGCGACAATGTGTGTGGCGCAAAAATCATTGCCGTCGAACTCAAGCGACGGATCAATTTTTTGTTCTTCAACAAAAACTTTTCGGCGCACCTCAAGTGCGTCATTAAGTTCTTGCGCGCAATCAACCACTTTAATGTCAACAAATTCAGTCATAGCTTTATTATAGCTTGACTTTTGTTTTTTTTATATATACTAAATATATATCTCGCCATATATTTTGGGGTATATCTTCATGTCTGTTAAAGCGAATGCCGTTTTGTTTCGAAATTTATTATATGTCAGGGAAGTTGTGCGCTTAGGTTCAATACGGGCGGCGGCTGAGTGTAATAATATAAAGGCATCAAATTTAAGCAAAATTATCAGCGATACGGAGCAGCTATTCGGTTTTTCGCTGTTTTGCAGAACCGCGCACGGTATGGTTGCTTCGCAAAAGGCTGTTGAGCTGTCTTCGCAGGTTGAAAAACTGATGCAGAGTTTTTTGGATTTGAGGCAAAAATTTGCTTTCGGAGATGGCGTTGGGTTTTTAAGGCTATATGTGTCTAAAGGTCTTGAAATCGGTGAAATTTCAGATTTTTCGGGGCGCGTTGAATATGTCGATATGCCGGATTATGCTGATGTTATCGTTGGAAGCGAAAAGCCTCGAAAAACGTCGGGTATGGTTTGTGTTGAGCATAAAATCGGCTCAAATATTAAGCAGACGATATGGGTTTGTGCGCAAAACAATCCGGCTGCGATGGGGCTGGTAACAGCTATTCTTTTGAAGTTTCGTGATTGATGATGTTTGTTAAGGCTTTTATTTTCGGATTTTGAAGTCCTTCCTGCTTAACAATTAAATAAAACTTTGCTTGAAGCTCGGGGGCGATGTTTTTGATTTCAACAAGCTCAGGTTCCATGTTTTTGACTTCACGCGGCAGCAGACCGATGCCGATACCGGCTTTGATTAAGTTAAGCAACATACTTGAAGAATTTGTTACCGTTGTGGTGTGTTGTGCTTTTTGGCTGACGGTTTTCCAATCTTTCCAGCCTGCGATGTAGGTTGCGTTGTTGCAGATTTTATGATTTGAGCGTAAATCAGCTAAACTCTGGGGCATTCCGTAGCGGTTGATATATTCTTTTGAAGCGCATAAGGTAAAATTTAAGCTGTGTTCATCAATGATAACCAAAGATTTTACTTTCGGCTTTTGAAAGACGAGAGCCATGTCAAATTCTTGGATTTTCGGCATTTCAAGAGAACAGCTGATTTCTAAGTTGATTTTCGGATATTTTTCGTAAAATTCTTTGAAACATTTTGCCAGATATATTGATGCGAGCCCGTCACTTGTCCAAAGTTTTATGTTTCCGAACATTCGGCTGCTGTCAAGGGATATGTTTTCGGTGTCTGAAATGAGGTTTTTGATTTCACAGGCTGTTGAATAATATTCATATCCGATGTCTGTTAAACTGACGCCTTTGGGGTGTCTGAATATCAGTTTGCGCTGCGTTATTTGCTCTAATGTTTTAATTTGTGAAGAAAGGTTAGGTTGTTTGATGCCGTTTTGTTTGGCGGCTTCTGAAATTGAGCCGTAACGTACGGCTTCTTCAAGGCAGAGAAGCTGTTTAATTCGCATAACATAACTGTTGATTGTGTTTGCCATTTTTATATACCCATTATATGAAATTAGATTCTTCTTTTTATAAAAACTAGCATATAAAATGTTATTTGCAAGAAAAAATTATAACAGAGTAGAAAAATGGAAGAAACAACAACAGAATTAAAAAGAATAAGTCAACTGTTTTATGATTTGATTTTGGCATTGCGTGCGCAGAATTTTGATTTTTGCGCGTATGTGATTGAAGATGCTTACCAGTTTTATATGGTTGAATTGGAAAAAAAATTAGAAAAGAACAATGTTAATTAAAATGTTTAAAAATAAGGATCAGCTCATCGAGTAAAAAGTCAAGCGACTTATCATTCAAGGTTTTGATTTTTTCGATTAGAAATTGTTCTCGTTCTAAGCGAGATTTGCTCTTAGACGAATCAATCTTGAGGTTGAGCAAATCATCTATTTTTGTGTTAAAAATTTTAGACATCTGAATGATCATCAACAAGTCGGGCACAACAAGACCACGCTCAAGATTTGAAATTGTGCGCCAACTGACGTTGCATTTTGATGCCAAATCTTCCTGCGTTAAGTTTGAGCTTTCACGCAGGGCCTTAATCTTAAAGGCAAGAGATTTTTTGATATATTCTTTCATGTTTGATACTTTATGCTGAAAAATAATGTTAATCCAGTAAACAGATTTCATAAAAAATATATCTGTAACATTTTAATGTTTTAATAGTTCGAAAGTTTTGATTGAGTGTTTTTTTTGGGTGTTGGGCTTAAAGATATTTGATGAATTAAAAGTTTTAAGTATTGACAAGTTTTGGGGCTGTGTATTTTTATTTTTTGATAATCGCGAATGAGTTCAAGTGTTTCTGCCGACTTTAAGGGGTCTATTGAAGAAATAGGTGACGCCGGAAGGCCGGTTATGATTGCGGACGGGCTGAGCTGTTGAATTTTTACGGGCATATTTGAAAAGAAAAATTCAATAGAACAATTGAGGGCGTTTGCGATGTCCCAAAGCCTGCTTGCGCTGATGCGATTTGAGCCTTTTTCGTATTTTTGAATTTGTTGAAAGGTTATACCAATTTGTTTTGCCAAGGTTTTTTGTGAAATTTTGAGGCTTTGACGGCGTAATTTGATGCGTGTGCCAACGTGAATATCAATCGGGTTTGGTGAATTGTCGGGCATACGTCCGCGCGCTTTTAGGGATTTTGTTTTCATGGTTGAGCCTTTCTTTTATATAAAAAATCCATTTTGAAAAACTCAAAATGGAGGAGCTCAATAAACTGTTAAACCTCAGCTTTCCTTATTCGACACAAAAATGCGCTTATATCGGAAACTCCTCCTGATTGGAGGTGTGGTTTAAAGTGCTATTGAACACCATCATTTGATTTCAAATGACAGCGATATGATGAGATTTTTTTTCTCAAAAGTCAATAAAAAAACTGATGTGCTTAAAATGAAAAAGGCGGTTTTTTCAAACCGCCTTTGGAATTATGCCGCTTTTGCGAGTTCGGCAAGGACTTCTTTCTTTAAGGTAACGTTGTCAACCTTACCGGTTGCTGAAGTTGGAATTTTGTCGCGATAGATAATGCGGCGAGGCATATAAAGCTCAGGATAGCCGTTTTGTTTGATAAACTCGCGAAGGTTTTCTGTTGTTAAGGTCTGTTCGTTTGTGACTAAAATAATTTGTTCACCTTTGTTTTCATGAGGAACAGCCACAACACCGCAACAAAAATCATCTCTGCCTTCAAAAGCAGAATTAATCATGTTTTCGACAGCTTTTAATGAAACCATTTCTCCGCCGACTTTGGCAAAACGTTTGATGCGGTCTTTGATTTTGATGAAGCCGATTTCATCAATTTCAACAACGTCGCCCGTGTGATACCAGCCGTTGTGCGGCGGAACCAAAACTCCCGGATGTTCGGCCAAAATATAACCTGACATAACGTTCGGCCCTTTAACGACAAGCTCACCGCCTTTTTCGATTCCGTCAACTTTTTCTAATCGACATTCCATACCGGGGCAAAGTTTTCCGATTGTGCCGAATTTGTTAAAGACCATGTTGTTTCCGGCAACAGCAGGAGAGCATTCTGTTGTGCCGTAGGCTTCCATTAAGCGTGCGCCCAGTCTTTCGTTTAATAAATTACGCGTATCAAGTTTGACACCTTCTGCGCCGGCATAGCATAAACGCAACGAGCCGAAATCAAGCGGATGCGAAATTTTTGCATAGCTGCGGAAAAATGTGTCTGTTCCGATCATCACGGTTGCACTTAATTCATATAGCAAATCAGAGATAATACGGAAATGAAGCGGCGAAGGATATAAGAAAACTTTAGCGCCTTGATATAAAGCATAAAGCGTTCCCAACACAAGCCCGAAGCTGTGGAAAATCGGCATTGAGTTCATGACAACATCACGTTTGTTTAAGGTTTCAAATGTGGCAATCTGCCATACGTTTGAAATAACGTTTCTGTTTGAAAGGACAACGGCTTTCGGTGCACCCTCCGAGCCTGATGTAAACAAAATCACGGCTCTGTCATCAGGGGTGGCTTTATAGGGAACATATTTAACTTTGTATTGCAATAAAGCAAGAATCTTGGCAAAAATCGAAACGGATTT
>OMQZ01000167.1 GCA_900313355.1 uncultured Rhodospirillaceae bacterium | reverse complement strand
TCGCTTGTAGTCGAACTTGTTTTTCACAAGTTCGAGCGGTTTTTTATATCACCAATAAAAAAACGACCGTAAAGGTCGTCTTTTTATTGGTGGGTATGACAAGACTCGAACTTGTGACCTCTACGATGTCAACGTAGCGCTCTAACCACCTGAGCTACACACCCGAAAGTAGTTCTCAAATAGCACACACTTTTTTAAATAGCAAGATGTTTTTTTTAAATATACAAACTTTTTGCTTTTTTATAAAACATTAAGATTCTTTAGGATATAATCAAACATACGCTTCTTGAAAGGATTATGCATTGGTTCAGCCTTTTTATGTTGATTATAAAAAAATTGATGTTTGCACGGAAACAGGTCTTGATCGTCTGGAATTTCCGCTCGTTTTGAGTATGCCTCATTCAGGAAAGGTTTTTCCTCAAGAATTTTTTGCCCTCACAAACAGAACACTTGATGAGCTTCGGACAAATGAAGATTTGTTTGTTGATGAATTGCTTGAACCGCTTGAAAAAAACGGAATCGCCTGTTTGAAACAAAATGTTTCGCGTGCGTTTATTGATGTGAACCGCGATAAGATTGAGCTGGATGAAAAAATGTTTTATGATTATCCGGCCGATAAAATTATTTTTGAAAACAGCCGTTGCCGTTCGGGATATGGTTTAATTCACAAGGTTTGTGCAGACGGATTGCCGATTTATGAAGAGCCTATTTCTTATAACGAAGTTCAAGAACGGGTTAAAAAGGTTTATGATGTCTATCACAAACGATTGAGTTCTATGATTAACAAGTGTGTGCAAAAATTCGGATTTTGCTTTTTGCTTGATTGTCATTCCATGCCTTCAAAAATTTGTTCGATTATGGGTGATGAGAAAAAAATTGATATCTGCCTCGGCGATTTGTTTTCACAAAGCTGTCCGTCCGAAATGTGTGAATACTTAAATAAATCTCTTTTAAATAAAGGTTATGAGGTTTTGAAAAATGTTCCGTATTCGGGAGCTTATACAACTTTTAATTATTGCCAACCGAGAAAAAAAATATATACGTTGCAACTTGAGCTTAATCGTGCGCTTTATGCGAATGAATTAAAACTTTCAAAGAACAGCTCTTTTGAAAAGGTTCAAAAAGATTTGTGTGAGGCTGTTCTTGATTTTGCTAAATCACTTATGGCTTGACATTTTGTGTGCTTTTTGCTAAAAACAAGACACTTCTTTATAGATATGTCTTTTAAAATTAGTATGCCTTATGAGGAAAATAGTATTATTGTTGATTGGTGCGTTGCTTTCAACGGCAGTGTATGCGCAGATGAATGTGTCGTGGTACCATGTCTACGGAAGTGCCGTTCTGAAAGGCGGTTATAATGTGCTCGGGAAAAGACCCGTGACCGTTTTTGATCTGAATGCGGATCTTGGTTTTCTCAGAGCAGAGTTTGAGTGGGGCTATACTCCTTTTCGGGTCGGAAATCTCGAAACTGAGCACGCCATCTATTTTTCACCCTCGTTCGGGGTTGTCTATGGCAACAAAAATATGGTTTATTTGTTGGTCGGACCTCAGACATGGGGCGGTCTGAGGACGTTTGAGGACGGAACACAGAAAATCTTGAGCGACATTTGGCACCTTAAAATTGAAACGGGTGTTGATTTCAGGATTTCGGATTTGTTCTATTTTAATGTCAGCGGGGTTTATCTTTTGCCCAGAAAAGATGACGCGAACGTTCAACATTTTCAGAATCTGTCTTTTCTTGCTGGTTTAGGTATCAATTTTTAAGTTTCGAGGGGCTTGTGCAGAAATGTATTTAGCCCTTTGTTTTTGCTAAATTATTTGTTGCTTTGATACTTTTTTTGTATTTTTTGCTGGATTTTAAATAAAAACTGTGTTATGAAGGTCGAAATTAATTTTTCGTTAATTATGTTAAATGAAAAATTAAGACGTTTTAACGCCGTGTTTTAAGCCTTTATGGCAGATGCTGTAATTGCCGGACCGAAATTAAACGAAAATTTTAAGGGAAGTCTTTTGCTTTTAATGCGGATATAAAAGGATGTATTTTTAAAGTGCTTAGAAAAATCATTTTTATATTGGTGATTTGTTTGGGAGTTGCGCACCCGATTAAAGCTCAGAAAGATTTTAAGATGAATACTCACACAAGCTTGGAGCCTACGGCTTCTGAAGTTTGCGCCCTTTCTGTTGCGCGGATGGAAGAAAAATATGAGATTAAAAATCATGTGCTCGAAACAATCGCCAGTGTGGAAACAGGTGTTTTCGATAATGAAACGGGGACGTTTATTTCATGGCCGTGGTCAATTAATGTGAACGGCAAAGGATATCGCTATGCTTCAAAAGAAGAAGCTGTTGAGGCTGTTAAAAAATTTCAGGCGCAGGGAATTACAAGTATTGATGTCGGATGTATGCAAATCAGCCTGAAATTTCACGGGAAATCATTTAAGAGCGTTGAAGAAGCTATGAATCCGGATACAAATGTTGAATACAGTGCGCAATTCTTAAAAAAACTATATCGTAAAAAAGGAAATTGGCAGAAAGCTGCAATGGCTTATCATTCCAAAGTTCCGGAGCATGCTGAAATATATAAGAAAAAGCTTCTTAATCGTTTTAATAAAATGAAAGTTGCTTTTCTTGATTATCAGCCGAATATTTCTCTGTTTTAGGGTTGTTTTATGGATAAATTTGCAAAAGAATTTCAAATTCGTTCTTATGAATGTGATAAAAACGGCTTTTTGCGTGTTGTAACATTGATGAATATTTTACAAGACGCGGCTGATTTGAGTGCGACTTCTTTAGGGTTCGGATTTGATTTTTGTGTTCAAAGCGGTTTGGCATGGGTTGGAACAAATTATCATATTATGATCAATCGTCTGCCAAAAGTTCATGAAAAAATCGTCGTTCATACATGGCCGTCGGGCGAAAATAAGTTTATGGCTTTGCGTGATTTTGTCATCAAAGATGAAACGGGCACGGAAATTATAAAAGCAACAAGTCAGTGGGTTTTGGTTGATGTTGAGCGCAAAAGACCTGTCAGCTTAAACCAATATCTGCCTGATTATATGTATATTGATGAACGTGTTTTGGGAACAGAGTTTTCAAAGCTTTCAGCTCCTCAGAACGTCACTTTTTCAAAAGAATTTGAGGCGCGTTTTGATGATATTGATTTGAACAGACATGTTAATAATGCTATTTATCCTTTATGGGCATCAGAGTCTTTAGGGGCAGAGTTTCACGAAAAGCATTTGCCTTCAGAAATTGAGATTACATATAAAAAAGAATGTTTGTATGGAGAAAAAGTTTTGGTTAAAACGGAATTTTCAGATCTGACGTCTTTGCATATGGTTGTTTCTTCTTCTGAGCCGAAAGAACTTGCTTTTATTCGGATAAAATGGGTTGAAGTTTAATTTTTTCATTTTTGTTGTGAAAAAAAGCGGCTCAATAGCCGCCTTTTTTTAATTTTTTAACCGTTTGACGCAAATTAGTTGAAGCGCAATCATAATCAGGAAAAATCCCAGTAATGATAAGTTCAGGCCAATTATGCGTGCAAGTGTTGATAAAACATATATGCTTATAAACAAAATGGTGTTTAAGCGCATCTTTGTTTTAAACTGAAGCGGCGTTTTGTTTAAGACACAAGACAGACCGGTACAAAAAGCGTAAAAAAGGACAGCAATTAAAAAACACGCAAAGTTGAAAAGCGGTCCGACCAAAACAATAAACCATGTCAGGCCTTTTATAAAACTATACATCCAAGGAGTGTAATCTTTTTTAGGCAGGTCAAGTTCTTTGATTAAGTTTTGGCGACGAACTTCTCTGTCATTGATTGAATAAAAATAAGAACGTGTGAGGTAAAATCCGGGCTTTTCAACTTCTTGGAGAAGATCTTTTGTCGGATCTATTTCAACGATAAGAGAATCTTTTCCTATGGTGTAGGTTAAAGTTTTCGGTTCTTGCGGGATAACCAATTTGCTGTTTTCGATTTTTATCGGCAAAATATCATCGGCAAGTTTTTGGGCATATGGGACAAGTTCAGGCAAGTTTTTGTGTACACTGTATGCTGAATAAAAAGCAACAAGCGCACCCAAAATGAAAAGCCATAAGGCACCGATGCCTTTTCCTTGTTTGATGTAAGTTATTAATTTTTGCATATCTTATCTCCTTTAATAAAAAGTAATTTAAGTATTTTTTTGTTTTTTACAATTGTTTGATAATCAACATTAATATTAATGCGGCAAAAATACCGGCAAAAATATCGTCAAGCATGACGCCGAAAGCGTTTTTGATTTTCGAATCGGCCCATTTAACAGGTCCTATTTTACAAATATCAAAAAAACGAAACAGGCCAAATCCCATCAGATAAACTAAAAGGGTATTAACAGAGCTGTTGTGATATAAATATGGTGTTGCTAAAATGAACGTTGTTAACTGTCCGGCAGTTTCGTCAATAACGATTTTTCCGGGATCATTTTCAGGTTCATTTTTTGTGGCAAAGTAAATTGTGCAGCTGCCAACGATAAAAGTGATGAGAATGGCATAGAACAGACCATTAAATCCGAAATTATAGATAACTAAAAAAGCTAAGGGTAAGGAGGCCAGAGAGCCCATCGTTCCGGGGGCTTTCGGCGATAGGCCGACGCCAAAGAGGGTTGAAATAAACAATGAAATTTTTTTGAGCATTTGTTTCTTCCTTGTAAAACAACATCTGAAATTATAAAACATCAAAATTAAATTGCAATGATATTTTTTTGCTTTATATTAAGGAAAATATAAGGAAAAGAATATGGTTCAAGTTGTTACATTCGGCTGTCGTCTTAATGCTTTTGAGTCTGAAGTTATCAAAGAAAAACTCAAAGCATATGATAATCTTATTGTTGTCAACACGTGTGCGGTTACAGGCGAGGCTGAAAGGCAATGCCGTCAAGCTGTTCGGAAGTTAAAAAAAGAAAATCCTCAGGCAAAAATTATTGTTACGGGCTGTTCGGCTCAGGTTCACGGAAATTCGTTTGAATGCATGGATGAAGTTGACTTAGTTCTCGGCAATCAGGAAAAAGCACATATTGAAGATTATGTAAGTCAAATCGACGGGGCCAAGTCTTTGATCAGTGATATTATGAAAGATAAAGATTTAGATGATTTTATGATTACCGGTTTTGAGGGACGTCAAAAAGCTTTTGTTCAGATTCAACAGGGGTGCAATTATCGTTGTACATATTGTATTGTTCCGTTTGCAAGGGGAAAGAATCGTTCGGCAAAAATTGAAAAGGTTGTGGCTCAAGTTCAAAGGCTCGTGGATGAAGGAATTAAAAAAATTTGTTTGACAGGTGTTGATATTTGTTCGTATGAATACGGACTTGCTCGTGTTTCTGAAGCTATTTTGGAAAATGTTTCAGGGCTTGAAGAACTTTCTTTCGGCTCGTTGGATCCGGCTGCGATAGATGATGATTTGATTAACTTAATCGGGAAGAATAAAAAAATGTTACCTCATTTCCATTTGTCTGTTCAATCAGGGGATAACGATGTATTGAAACGTATGGGAAGAAGGCATTTGAGAGAAGATGTTATTAAGTTGTGTGAAAAAATAAGGCAGGTTCGCAAAGAAGCAACTTTCGGGGCTGACTTTATTTGCGGTTTTCCGGGGGAGACAGATGAGGCCTTTTTGAACACATGTCGATTGGTTGATGAAGCACGAATCGATAAGCTACATGTGTTTCCTTATTCCGAGAGAGCAGGAACTGTTGCGGCAAAAATGGAACAAACGGATATGAAAATCAGGCGTGAGCGTGCTAAAATTTTAAGACAGATGAGAGAGGAAAAAGATGATTAGTTTTTTTGAAAAATTAGGTATGGGTTTGAAAAAAACTTCAGCAAAGATTACTGAGGGGTTAAGAGATATTGTTTCTAAAAGAAAAGTTGATCAGAATCTTTTAGATGAGCTTGAAGAGTTGTTGATAACGTCAGATATGGGACTTAAAGCAAGTTCTGATATGATTAAGACATTCTCGACTCAAAAATTTGATAAGGAAGTTTCAGAAGAAGAGGTTAAAACCCATCTTTGTTCTCAGATTTGTGAATTTTTGAAGCCGATGGAGGCGCGTTTTGATACTGTGGGACACAAGCCTTATGTTATTTTGATGGTTGGGGTTAACGGGGCTGGAAAGACGACAACAATCGGTAAACTGGCCGCACGGCTTCAGGCGGAAGGCAAAAAAGTTTCATTTATTGCCGGCGATACGTTTCGTGCGGCGGCGGTGGAACAATTGGAAGCTTGGGCTTTCAGACTGGGGGTTCGTGTTTTTAAGGGTGAGCAAGGTTGTGATAGTGCGGGTTTGTGCTATGATGGGCTCAGCACTGCCGTTAAAGCTGGGGATGATGTCGTGTTTATTGATACGGCAGGTCGGTTACAAAATAAGAATGGTTTGATGGACGAACTGAAAAAAGTTGTACGTGTGATTAAAAAAGTTATACCGGACGCACCGCATTTAACACTTTTGACTTTAGACGCAACGACAGGGCAAAATGCTCTTTCACAGGTTGATATTTTTAAACAAATCGTTGATGTGAACGGGCTTGTTGTCACAAAGCTTGACGGATCATCAAAAGGCGGTATTTTGGTTGCGATTTCAAGAGAGAATCCGACACCTGTTTATTTTGTCGGTGTGGGTGAAAAAATTGACGATTTGGACGTTTTTAAGGCCGAAGATTATGCTAAAAATCTTTTAGGTCTTTTATAGAGATTTTCTGAAATAAAAAAGAGGTCGTTCAGACCTCTTTTTTTAATAAAGCTGTATTCTTGACCAAACGAAGAGAACATTTCCGTCATTTTTGATGCCAGGGACATAGGCGGCTTGAAGGTCAAATCTTTTGTAGCCGATACCGATCATCGGCAATGGCAACGGAACGGGAATGTAGCTGTATTCATGGCGTTGGGTTGCGCCAATTGTAAAGCCGTAGCCTAAACGAATATCGTGCCAATATTTATTTTTTAAGAATGCATAGCCGAACATTGTTTCACCATAGCCGTTCGAATCTTTAAAATAAAGGGCATATAAAGAATGAAAATCGCCGTCTTCATCAAAACGAGAAAAGCCTAAGCCTGCTCCCCACGGATTTTCGTTATATTTATCAATATGTTTTTTGTCGTATGTGAGACGGTTATGCCAAGCATAGAGCGGGACGTAGGCATCATAAGAATGTTCGTTCCATGTTTCGATTACATTGTAACGAATCGTGCAATACCAATCGCCTAATGTGTCGCATATTCCGGCTTTTGCAGAGATAGGAGCAGTTAACAAAAGGGTTAAAACAAAAATTTGAAAGAATTTTTTCATGTTATTGTATCCTATTTTTTTGAGATGATATATTTTAAGTTTCCGTCAGCCGAAATCTTATCAATTACGGCTTTGATGAATTGATCTATTTTTTTGCCTTCACGATAGTCCGCAGGGGCAATCATATGTGCTCTTCCGTCACGGTTAAGCGAAGTTGCACGCTCTTTTTGACCTTCTTTATAGACAGCTAAAGTGTGTCCGCCGGCTTTGTTGAGCATGGACATACAAGGAATATCGGTGTTTCCGTCGCCTATATATATCATATTTTCAAAAGGCAGCGGTTTACATTCTTTTTGCATGTGGCGATTTACGCCTTCAGTATCCGTCACATCTAAGCAGCCTTTGTTTATTCGATACATATATTGGGTTTTTGAGGTATAGTTTAAAATCATTGCGGGCCAAACGGCAGCACCTGTGTTGTCGTATAAAAATGTTGATGCAAAAATTTCGGTAAATTTGTCGGCAATAGATGTGCCTTCAAGCATTTCTTTTAAGCCCGACGAGATGATAAAATGTTGAAGTTTTATGCCTTTTGAGCGCGCATATTTATTGATTCGGTCGAAGTAGGTTTCAACGCCGGGGAAAAACTTAATATTTTTTCCGTAGCTCTTAAAGTCTTCACGCGTGATGGGCAAATTTCTTTTACGCGACTCGTCAATGGTTACTTTCATATAAGTTAGGATTTCGTCGCCTTTTTGGTTTTTGGCGAGGTTGTTTGCTGTTGTCCAAAATTCAGACGGAGTCATGCCCAGCTTTTGGACAAAGCTGTATTCCTGCATGTTTCCGGGAGCAAGTGTGCCGTCAAAATCATAACAAATTGCCATAGGGATTAGTCTGCGCATTTTCTTTTCCTATAATAAAATAAGCAACCAGATAGTAATGGCATTTATAAAAGAAAGCAACACTAAAAACGAACCAATGTCTTTAGCTTTTTTTGATAAAGGGTGTATTTGAGGCGAAATACGATCAATGCAGACTTCTATAGCAGTATTGACACATTCGGCAAACAAGATGAAAATAAGCGAAAAAATGAGCAGGGCTTTTTGTTCGGAAGAAATATCTAAAAGGTAGGCAATCGGCGCGAAAATTATGAAAACAAGCAAATCTTCTTTAAAGGCGGGTTCTGACTTGAATAAGGCTTTAAGACCGTCATAAGAATAAATAAATGCTTTTAAAATACGTTTCATCAAAGTGCTCAAAATGATTTAATTTAAGCTTAACGTTAGCTGATTGGAAGATAAAATCAAGTATTTTTTGTATATCTTAAACAAAAACACTTGACGAGGGATTTTTTTTAAGATATATGGGTATCACTTTCGAAGATGGAAAGGTGGCAGAGCGGTTTAATGCAGCGGTCTTGAAAACCGTCGAGGGTGCGAGCCCTCCCAGAGTTCGAATCTCTGCCTTTCCGCCAACAAAAAAACATCGACCTTGTGTCGGTGTTTTTTTGTTGATGGAAAGCGAGATAAGAACTCTGGAAAGAAGAGTTCGACGGCAAGCGAAAGGCGGACGAAAGAACGCCGGTCGCATCTGCGATGAGCGCAGGCGCGGCGCAGATTTTGTAAAAATCAAGCCAATCCTGCCATTGAAGCCAACAAAAAAACATCGACATTGTGTCGGTGTTTTTTAATTTTATTGACAATTTTTGCGCTTGTGATATATTTGAGTCCAGTTTTATATTTTTGGATCAACTAAATTTTTGTGCTATGTTCAAACCGCGAGAAATGGAGGGGCCCTTTGATTCTATGCCCCGTGCTGTTTTTGTTTCGGAAAGAGTCAAAAAGAAGTATTGGGGAGAGGACGAAGAAAAAGAGCCTGAAAAAGATAAGCAATAGACTTTTTAGTCCTGCCCTCAACAGCGCTATTGAGAGTGTTTTTCAAGAGAAACACTCTTTTTTATTGTTCAAATGTGAATAAAAAGTGATAAAAAAATTGATATTTTATGTTTCTTGTAATACTTTGAGGGCAAGTTTAAGTTAATTGTGAGGTCAGAATGGAACAAAAAATCGTTAAAGTAGGAAATGTGTCGTTCTCAAATAAGCTGCCTTTGGCTTTGATTTGCGGTCCTTGTCAAATTGAGAGCCGAGATCATGCGATTATGATTGCCGGGGTAATGCGTGAGATAACATCTAAGCTTAAAATGCCTTATGTTTTTAAGGCTTCATTTGATAAAGCGAATCGCACATCTATCAATGGTGCACGCGGGGTTGGAATAGAAGAAGGGATGAGGACTTTTGATGAAATCAAAAAATTGTATCCTGATTTGCCGATTGTAACTGATGTACATGAAGTTTGGCAATGTGAGGAGGTTGCAAAGCACGTTGATATGCTTCAAATTCCGGCCTTTTTATGTCGTCAGACAGATTTGGTTGTGGCTGCGGCTAAGACAGGCAAAGTTGTGAACATTAAAAAGGGGCAATTTTTAGCACCTTGGGATGTGAAAAATTTGGTTCAAAAGTCTGTTGATTCAGGAAATAATCAGGTGATGATTACGGAAAGAGGAACCAGTTTCGGATATAACACATTGGTTGTTGATATGCGCGGTTTCCCTCAAATGGCAAAAGATACGGGCTGTCCCGTGATTATGGATGCAACACATTCGGTTCAACAACCCGGCGGAAAGGGAAGTTCGACAGGCGGGCAACGCGAATTTGCGCCCGTTTTGGCAAGGGCAGCGGTAGCCGTCGGTGTTGCAGGTGTTTTCATGGAAACGCATGATAATCCGGATAAAGCTTTGTCTGATGGGCCGAATACAATAGCTCTTCGTGATATGGAAGGTGTTTTAAGAGAGCTTCAAGCGTATGATCAAATCACAAAAACGATGATTCATGATTATTAAAAAGGCGGTGATTTTCACCGCTTTTTTAATTTGTTTTGGTAGTGGTTGAGGTATGAGTTTCATCTTTATGATGTTTGGCTGTCGTTTCATCATTGCTCAGGCCGTCTTTGATGTCGGAACCGACTTCTTTTGTGCCGTCCCAGACGTCGGAGCTGACTTTTTTTGTGCCATCCCAAACATCTGAGGCAACTTCTTTTGTGCCGCTCCAGACATCCGAGGTAACATCTTTTGTTTTATCCCAAACACCACTGGAAGCATTTTCGGCTATGATTATTTGGGGTTCGTTTGTATCATTTTGATGGTTTTTTGCATAAAGCTCCTCTCCGCCCCAAAAGCCGGCGACGGCTAAAACTGCCAGTAAGGCCAGTTTGGTCGTTTTTTGCATGATTTTTTCCTTTCGCTATGAATATTTTCACTTAAAAATGTAGTGTGTTACCCACTTTTTTAAATAAAACTTTAGGCGGATTTTAAAAAAAATCGAAAAAAATAAAAAATCAGTTGACGGAAGAAAAAAGATAAGTTAAAAGTTCTTTACCACGGAACGTTGGTAGAGTGGTAATACAGCGGATTGCTAATCCGTCATCCCCTTAAAAGGATGCAGAGGTTCGAGTCCTCTACGTTCCGCCAATAAAAGAACACCCGAAAGGGTGTTTTTTTTAATGGAAAAGTGAGGACTCGGTGAAAAAGTGTAAAGAAAAAAGAATCTTTTTCTTTACATTATAAAAAATTTGAAGATCCCTTGACGATTGCCGGCGCAATTGAGGGATAACAAGGGGGTAAAATGATGTAAAAATAAAGGATGACAAATAGGTAAAATGATACAAAAACGAGGGATGATATCTTTTTTTTAGAAGATCTTTGCAATGTTTGTGAGGAAACAAGACTTTGTCGTATTTTTATCCGCTTCAAATAATGTTTGTTGACAAGTTGTTTATAAAATCATAAGATAAGCCTTAATTGTTAATTATCAAAGGTAATAAAAGAATAAGATGGATCCTTTTTATATTTATTTGTTTAAATTTGTTTTTGTTTTAATCTTAGTTTTATTTAATGCTTTTTTTGTTGTTTCCGAATTTGCGATTGTGAAAATTCGCCGGACTAAACTTGAGGAGCTTGCCGGAAACGGCAATAAGCGCGCTCAAATCGCTTTGAAAATTACGGAACATCTTGACAGCTATTTGAGTGCTATTCAGCTCGGTATTACCCTTGCTTCTTTGGGATTAGGTTGGGTCGGTGAACCAGCTGTGGCAAAATTGTTTTCAGATTTGCTCGGCGGATTTTTTGCAGACAACCCGATTTTGTTGCATTCCATCAGTTTCGGTGTTGCATTCGGATTGATTACGTTAATGCATGTTGTTTTAGGTGAGCTTATTCCAAAGTCGCTTGCCATTCAAAAAACAGAAACCTTTGTTTTACACATTGCATATCCGCTTTATTTATTCAAACGCACATTTTATCCTTTTATTTGGATTTTAGATGTTTTGACGCTCAAAATTTTACATCTTATGGGGGTCGAGCCGGCAAAAGAAGAAGATATGGCTCATTCTGAGGAAGAAATAAAGCTTATTGTTAATGCTTCACAAAAAGGCGGTGTGATTGATGATACCGAGCGTGATATTATTCAAAATGCCATCAGTTTTTCTGAGATTTTTGCTCATGAGGTGATGATTCCCAGACAAGATATGCAATGTCTTTATTTAGATGACGATTTTAACGATGTGATGAGTTTGGTTAAGCGCACGAAACACACGCGCTATCCGCTTTGCGGCGAAGATAAAGATAATGTGGTCGGGATGATTCATATCAGAGATTTGTTGGAACATTCAGAGGAAAAATTAGAGAAGGGTCGTTTAAACAAAATCGCACGTCAGGTTTTGTTCGTTCCTGAGAATCAGTCTATTTCAGAAGTTTTGCACCTTATGATGCGTAAACATACGCATCTTGCTATTGTGGTCGATGAATATGGCGGAACGGCGGGGATGCTTTCTATGGAAGATATTTTAGAAGAGCTTGTCGGTGATATCATGGATGAGCATGATATTAATGAAGTTGAAGAAATTCATAAGCTAAATGATAAGATATGCGAATTTGACGGTAAGGTTTTGGTTGAAGATGTTTATGACTGTATGTGTCTGCCGGAATGCGAACGCGAGGAAAGCACTATCGGTGGTTATGTCTTTACTCTTTTAGGGCGTGCACCTAAGGTTGGCGACAGGGTTGAGGACGAATATTGCGTCTATGAAGTGATTTCGGCTGGCAAAATGCGCGTCAGACGAGTCAAGGTTACATTAAAAGAGCGACAAAAGAAAGAAGAAAAATAGTGCTTTTGATTAAAGAACCATCGGCAGACTTGTTTGAAAAAGCGAAAAACGGATTGCTGGAAATCAAAGAAAATCCATCACCATTTGATATAGGAAGCGCTAAAAAAGGGGCAGAGTTTGCCGCTCAAAATTTTGATGGGTATACAGACTATTTACAAGCAAATGTTTCTGAAAATCAACCTCAAGGTCGTATTCCTGAAACAGTTTTATGGCTTTTTGACGACGAAAGCTTTGTGGGCATTTTCGGGGTTCGCCACTATTTAAATGATGTCTTAAAACAAAGAGGCGGACACATTGCCTATGAAATTGTTCCGTCTAAACGCGGTCATAACTACACGCTAAAGGGTTTAAGACTTGTTTTGAACTGGTGCAAACAAAACTTAAACCTTGATGAGGTTTTGCTTTTTTGTGATGAGAAAAACATTGCTTCGCATAAGGTTTTAGAAAGTGCTTTAGAATGTTTTGGAGGAAAGCGCTTGGAGCCGCATAAAGCCGGTGAAAATATTGAATGCGGTTATTGGCTTAATACTTATTGATATTGATAACCATATGCGGAAGCTGAAGTTTCAGTGCCGTTATCAAAATATTTTTCGTTTTGGATGCCGCCTTTGTCGTTATATAGTTTCCAGCGGCCGTCAATCTTTCCGTCTTTATAGTAAGCTTCTTCTTCAAGCAGTCCGTTTTTATAATATGAGATGACAAGACCGTCCAACTTTCCGTTTTTGTAGTAGCCTTCTTCTTTTAGTTGGCCGTTGTCGTAATATTCTTTTCTCAAGCCGTTTGCTTTGCCGTTTTTATAGTAGGCCATCATTTTCAAATGCCCGTTCGGATATTCTTCTTTAATGATGCCGGTGTAGGGTTCAAATCTGTGATTTGTGCAGATGATGATGCCGTGTTCTGTGTTGCAATAGAGGTGTTTGATGGTTGTGATAGGCATATTTCCATCTTCCGTCGATGCGTGGACGGCGGCGGTATATAAAATCGCTATCATCAAATATGCCAATAATTTCTTCATTTCAACCTCACAATTCCATTTTATAATACAAAATTTGAGTTGTCCAGTTAATTTCTTGTTACATTTCCGTCAATCAAGACTTCGCCGACAATTGGCCTTAATAAAGGCTTATCATCTTGTTTTTGTTGTATTATTTCACTTTTTTTACCTTTTTTGGTGACTGTTCCGCTTAATCTTGTTTTAGATGTATAGTCATCAGTTATTTCAATTAAGAGCGGCTGTTCAGGTTCTTCAATTTCGGGTTCAGGTTGATCTTGAACGGGCTCTGTAACTTCTGAAGGAGCTTGAGGTTCGTTTTGTTTAAGCGGTTCAGAAATTGTTTCAGGTTCTTTTTGTTCTTCAAATTTTTGAGGTGATTGCATTTCTTCAGTTACTGCTTCAACCTCTTTTACATCCGAAGATTGTACCAACTCAGACTGTTTAACGGAAGGTTGTTCTTGAATTTGAGTATTTTGTTTGGGCTGGGTTTTATGCTTTCCGGTTTGTTCGAAGTATATGACATCTTGGATGAAAATGAACAGATCTTCCAAATTAGTGTTCAATTTTCTTAATTCGGCGGATGATTTTTGATAAATGTCTGACAATGAAGAATAATGTTTATCGAGCATTGGTATTTTGTTTTCATTGTCGGCAACTTCTTTAATTTTGAAAGCATCTGTATACATGTCAGCAATTTTTCTGATCGACTCTTCAATTGAATCTCTACCGCTTTTGACTTCTACCAATTCATTGAGCACAACAAGCGAGTTAAGCTGGACTAAACGCATTGCATATGAGTTCAGAGTGTTTTGATAGTTCTTTGATTTTTCAACGGAATTTTCGTAAATATCAGAAATTGTTTTATAGGTGTTTGCAATATGGAGTCTTAAATCGAAAATATAGTTATCGTCAAGCTGAGTGATCAATTCGGTTAAAAGCGGGTCATAAATGTCGAGCTTTAAGTTGAATTCATCAATATCTTTATCTTCGTATTGTCCCATGGCTTTGTTTTCAATTTTGCGAAGCTCGGCTAACATTTCTTGGGCTTGGATGTCAATACTTTCGTAAACACTTCTGATGCGTGCATCAGAGCTGAATGGCTTATATCTTTGAATACGCGGATTAATTTCAGCCGTAATTAAGTTAACCTGCTTTAATCTTCTTTCTTGAGTTTCACTCATTCTTTTCTTTAAGGCGGCAAGTCTTGCTTCTTCTTTTTCTTTCGCTTCTTGCTCGATTTTTGCCCAATGTGAATCATATTTGTTTTTTAATTCACTTGCATCAACAGACAAAACGGGATTAGAGATGTTTTCCTTTAGGTGGAATGTTATGGGCAAATTTTGATCGGTCAGTCGATTAAATCTCATCTTAAAGGCTGTGTTCATATTCCAGTCGACGAACGATCCGTTTCCGGAAATGTCAATCGTTACTAACGGGGATAACATGGCACCATCTGAGATTATAAAATCGCCTTTTTGAACATCAAAAGCAGCTGAAATGACTTCAAAGGCGCTTTTGCCGGAAGAAAGGTTTGTTTTTAAGAATGAATCAAAATCATCTGATTTATTCCGTTTTGAGAGATCGTCTTCTATGATTTCAATATCAATTCCTTCAACTTCGGCTTTGGTCAGTTCGGCAGAAAGTTTGGATTGCATATTATTGATAAAACTTTCAATTGATGAAGCCTGGCTTTCATAATTTGCTTTGAGGCTTAATTGTCCTTTTTTGATATTGTAAATTGATCCGCCGAAATTTTCGAGAGGATAGTTCGTCAGGGTTAAATCGCCTTTAATCGTCGGCGTTTGGGTGTTTGTAATTACAAAGTTTATGTTCATCGGAGCCGTATTCTTTGTAGCGGTCAAATTTTTGACTTCAATGTTTCCGTTTGAGATGTTCATTAAAAAGTCGACGTTTTCGATATACGAATCAATGTAACTTAAATTTTTGATTTTGAATTTTCCGATTAAATCAAAGTTTTTGAAAACATCATAATTGACCGGTGTTTTATCAAAAGAAGGTCTTTCTATAAATGTATGGGCTTCTTTTTTCGTTTTTTGAGCCAGATTTTTGCTCGGCATAGATATAAAACGATCAAATTCAAACATGTTGGCTGCAATGTTTGCTTTAATTGCAGGTTTGTCGTCTTTTTTGAGGTAAGCAAATGCTCCCGTAAAGTTGTTCGCTCCGATAAAAGAATCCATGTTTTTTGCGCGCCAATTGTTAAATGAGCCTTCTATATCGGCCTTGAAATTGAATACGTTGGCTGCCAAATTATCCGGATTGTAGTCTAAATTGATTTGGTTTGCAAAATCTACAAAATCAGGCGCTTTTAATTCTAAATTTCCGCGCCAATAGAGTTTTTGATCCTGTCTGAAAATTTTACCGGTATAATTTGTGTTGATTTTTTCTACCTTAGAAGCAATGTTAATGTTTGCATTGTCAAGCGTTCCGGAAAGGATACTTTGCGTTTGAAAAGTATTGGCTGTTTTAAATAGAGGCCAATCAGGCAAATTAAGACCTAGTTTGTTTTTAAATGTTGCAAAATTGTCTGTTTCAAAGTTGCATTTAAAGTTTTCAAATGTCGGATTATTTCCAATGTTTGAAATCTTTCCTTGTAATTGTAGTTTTGACGATGCTATTTGGTCAATGTCAAATTTTTTGATGTTTACCACACCATCATTTGCATCAAGATTGATGTTCAAATTTTCAAACGCGGTGTTATTATAAATACCAAGTTTTAATGCAAGTTCAGCGTGCATATCCGTCTTGTTGAAGAATTTGAAATCATTTAAGAAAAGTTTGACTTTGTCTGCGAAAGAAGAATCCTTATTTTCATCACTCAAAGGTTTTAAATAATTGTCAAAATTAATGTTTTCGCTTTGAAGAGATAAAAAGTACATATTTTTGCGGTCGCGTTTTATACCAATCGCACCGGTGACATCTATTTTATCCAGACCGAATTCAAAGGGCATGATTTTGATTTGTTTTAAATTTCCTGAAATTTCAAAAACCGATCTGGCGTTTCGATAGGTGCTTTGAGCGTATGTTTGAGGTTTGTGGCCCGTAAATTCAAGGAATTTGAGAAAATCTTGGCTTAGAGCTTTCGTTTTCAAATTATAGGATAATTGTTTTTCATTTTCAAAAATATCACCGGTTAATGAAATTTCGGTGTCGCCGGGGAACAAACCAGATAAGTCTTTGATGGTTAAGATGTTATTGATGATATCAGCACTGAGTTTGAAGTTTCGAATAATATCGTTATTGTAGTGAGCGCGTGTTGCCACAATATCGGCAATGACATCATATTCCAGCGCAGGTTCAAAAGTTTTTCTTCCTTCATCGAATTTTTTCAGGTATTCTGTTAAAACGATGCTGAGCGGCATCAGATCAAGGTCAGTCATTTCAAAAACAACATCTATTTTTTTGCGGTCATTTGTTATGCTCTGAAGCGGAATTAAGACTTTTCCGGATCCGGCCAAACGTTCGCCGTATTTAACGACAAAGCTTGAAAGGTCAATCTGGCGGGGGTTGACGGAAAGCTCAATTGAAGCAGCTAAGGGGTAATTATATTCTTCCGGCAGCAAAGTTTGGCTTGAAATGGTGTTTAGGAAGGTTGAGGGCTTTTGAGATTCTATTGTAAAATTGCCTTGAATTTCGCTGTTGTTTGATTGTACGGAACCATCAAATCTGGCATAACTGTCGGAGGACGGATGGGTTAACACAAGGTTTAAGGAAGTTGCAAAGCTTTCAGTTAAAGTTCCGACGTTAAGGGCAAAGCCCGCAGGCGTGTTGTCTTTAATGAAGTTTCCGTCAATTCTGAACGGCCCTATCAGGCTTTGAGCTGAAATGTCGGCATTTAATTTGTTGAGTAAAACGTCCAGTTTAAGGGCTTTGTCAATAATGCGTACTGTTGAATTTTGGAGCATAACGCTGTTGAAAGCAATATCGACACCTGCCAAATTGAAATTTTGATTTTGATTGATGTCGGAATACCAGTTTGTTTTTCCATTGTCTAAAAATTCAATCAGAACTTTAGCGTCGACTAAATTCATCTTATCAATAACAAAACGTTTATGGATCAGGGGCATTAAGCTTAAATCCGTAACCATTTCTTTAACTTCAGCAATCGGTTCTGAGAGCTTTCTGTCTTCGGAATTGTAAATTTTGATGTCGTTGGCGCGTAAATGAGGCTTTGGCAAAAATTTTAAGCTAATTTGACCATTGATGACAACTTTTTTACCGGTCACATCTTCAATTTGGTTGGTTATTTTTGTTTTGTAACGGTTCCAGTTAATCGTTGAAACGTAGTATGAAAGGCCGCCAAAGGCTATTATTATCAGTAATAGTAAGCCGAAAAAAATTTTCTTAAACACGAAATAATTCTCCTGTATCAAATACAAAAAAGTCTTTGCCAATTGTTAGAATAATGTATATTATCTTTATAATCAATTAATTTTTTTAAACAAAGGCAAATAAAAATGTCGGATCTCAAAAAACTTTTTAAACAAGCACTTGAGGCTAGAAATAATGCATATGCACCATATTCGAACTTTAAGGTCGGAGCAGCCGTTCTCACAAAAAAAGGGCATATTTATAAAGGAGCAAATGCTGAAAATGTTTCGTACCCTTGCGGGACTTGTGCTGAAGCGGGTGCAATTGCGGCGATGGTTAGCGCGGGGGAATATGAAATTGCGGCAATAGTTGTTGTTGCAGACAGTCAAAATCCGATTATGCCGTGTGGTGCTTGTTTGCAACGAATCTTAGAGTTTTCAAATAAAGATACGATGGTCCACAGCGCTGATTTGAACGAGATTCGTTTTTCTTACCGAATCGATGAGCTGTTGCCTTTTTCTTTTCATGAGGATTTGAAAAAATGATCGAAACTTATGTTCAAAATATAAAGACGGCCTTAAATGGTTTTGATCCGACTGTTTTGATTATTCTCGGGTCGGGTTTGAGCGTTTTGGCAGATAAAATTGAAAATAAAATTGTTGTGCCATATACGCAAATCGGTTTTCCGAAAATCAGTGTGGCCGGTCATAAAGGGGAATTGATTGCGGGAACTTTAGGTTCAAAAAAAGTGTTGTGTATGAACGGCCGCTATCACTTGTATGAAGGTCATTCTCCGGCTCTTGTGAAAGATATGATGTCATCTTTTGAAAAAATCGGCATTAGGGAAGTGATTGCAACAAATGCAGCAGGATCTTTGAGAGCTGATATGCCGGCGGGTTCGTTGATGATGATTACGGATCATATTAATTTTTCGGGACAGAATCCGTTAATCGGTTTAAACAATGATCAAGAAGGGCCGAGATTTCCTGATATGAGCAATGCTTATGATAAAGATTTGCAGGAAAGAATGCGAACGACAGCAAGAGAAAACCAAATCAAGCTTTATGAGGGGACGTATTTTTTTGTTGTGGGACCGAATTTTGAGACAAAAGCTGAAATTAAAGCGTTTCGCTTAATGGGTGCGGATGCTGTCGGAATGTCGACCGTGCCTGAAGTGATCGCCTCTGTTTATTTTGGAATGAAAGTTGTCGGAATTTCAGTGATTACGAATCAAAGTGCGGATATTCAGACTACGGCTTTGAGCCACGAAGAAACACTCTTTGAAGCGCGCCAAGCAGCAGTTGATTTACAAGGTCTTGTTTTGAAATTTTTGGAGAAATAATATGTTACCTCAAGAGATTATTCGTCATAAAAGAAATAATGAAGTTTTGAGCCGAGAGGAAATTAATTTTTTTGTTAAAGGAGTTACAAGCGAAGAAATTTCGGATGCTCAAATAGGTTCATTCACAATGGCTTGTTTTTTGAACGGTTTAAATAAAGAAGAAACTGTCGATTTGACACTTGAAATGCGTGACAGCGGTGATGTTTTGAGTTGGAATTTGAACGGACCTGTGGTTGATAAGCATTCAACAGGCGGTGTCGGAGACAAAGTTAGTCTTGTGTTAGGTCCGATTTTGGCGGCATTGGGGGCATATGTACCGATGATTTCGGGCAGAGGTTTGGGACATACGGGCGGAACGCTTGATAAATTAGATTCAATTCATGGTTATCAAACAGCCCCTTCAAATTCGGTTTTTAAGAAAACGGTTGAAAAAGTCGGGTGCGCTATTATAGGGCAAACAGGTAATTTGGCGCCGGCTGACAAGCGTATTTATGCTGTTCGAGATGTTTGTGCAACAGTTGAATCTATTCCGCTTATTACAGCTTCAATCTTGTCTAAAAAATTGGCGGCGGGTTTGCAAACACTTGTGATGGATGTGAAGTTCGGAAACGGTGCGTTTATGGAAAATGTAGATGATGCAGGGGCACTCGCACATTCTATCGTACAAGTGGCAAATGATGCGGGAACAAAAACCACAGCCCTTTTAACCGATATGAATTCTGTTTTGGGATATACGGTCGGAAATGCTTTGGAGGTAATTGAGTCGGTTCAATATTTGAAAAATCAAAATGTTAATGCACGTCTTGATATGGTTACCAAAGCTCTTTGTGCGCAAATTTTAATCAACTCAAAACTTGCAATCGATAAAGATGACGCGTATGCAAAAATTGAAAAAGTTTTATCTTCAGGTGAGGCATTGGAATGTTTTTCAAAGATGGTTAAAGCCTTAGGCGGACCGGCTGATTTTGCTGATCATGCAAGTGATTATATGCCGAAAGCCTCGTTTGTTGCGCCTGTTTTTGCCAAGGAAGCGGGATATGTTCGGGAGATGTCAACACGCGATATCGGTCTTTTGCTTATTGAACTGAAAGGCGGAAGAACGCATCCAAAGCAAGAAATTGACCACGCAACAGGTTTTACAAACTTTTGCCAAATCGGCGATAAAGTTGATGATAAAACACCGTTGTGCTTTATTCATGCTCAAAGCGAATCGGATTTTGAAAAGGTTGAAAACAAGATTCATCAATTTATTCAAATCGGTGATAAGCCTCAAGCAACACCTGTGGTTTTGGAAGAAATAAAGTAAAGAAATTCTTTTTTACAGAAACATAAAAAATATACTTGACAGATGATTTTTTTTCATATAAAAGGTCGCTCAAGTGATGACCTTTCATAAGTTGTCACTCTGTCCAAGACTGTAGGCGGACAAACTTGTTTTGACCTTAATTTCCTACATAGACGGAGTTCAAAAGAAGGTTTTTTATAATCGATTTTTTCTCCCCTTAATCGGACAGATTTGGTTGCCGCAAATAATGGCAAGCGATTGTTTTTGTTTGTGGTATGGTAAAAATTTTTTAGTGGAGACCATAAAGTGAACCGCGATGAAAAGAAACAATTACTCGACGAATTGCACGAGCTGATTAACGGTTCTGAAGTTGTCGTTATTTCTCATTATAAGGGATTAACGGTTGCAGAAGTTTCAGAGCTCCGTAACGCAGTCCGCAAAGCAGGCGCCGGGTTTAGAGTAACAAAAAACCGCATTACAAAATTGGCTCTTAAAGATACAAAATTTGAAGGCTTGGCTGATTTATTTAAAGGTCCGACAGCAATTGCTTATTCAAGCGATCCTGTTGCTGCCTGCAAAGCTTGTGTCAACTTCGCTAAAGATAATGAAAAGCTCGTTATTGTCGGTGGCGCGATGGGAACAGGTGCTTTAACGATTGATGAAATCAAACGCTTGGCAACCATTCCGTCAATGGACGAACTCAGAGCAAAACTTATCGGTCTTTTGCAGGCTCCTGCATCAAAATTGGCAAGGGTTACAAAAGCATACAGCGAAAAAGAAGCCGCTTAAGGTTTTTGAGTTATTTAACAAAAAAAGTTTTAATTTTATTTTATTTGGAGAAAAAGAATGGCAGATTTAGCCAAATTGGTAGACGAATTATCAGCTTTAACAGTTATGGAAGCTGCTGATTTATCAAAAATGTTAGAAGAAAAATGGGGCGTTTCAGCCGCTGCTGCT
>OMQZ01000097.1 GCA_900313355.1 uncultured Rhodospirillaceae bacterium | reverse complement strand
TTTCTGCTATGTTACCTCTGATACCAAGTATTATCAATCGGAATACGATAAAAAAATCCGACAAATATGCCGGATGATTTTTTGCGATTATTGATACTATTATCAATGGTAAAAGAGCATGTCGCAGGACTCAGAGTCATTAACCTATGCGTTTTCCAAAAATGCGAAATAAAATAGTTATTGCATAAAAATTTTCAACCAGTTTCTTTGTGCAAAATTTCCTCATAATATGTTGAATTTTAGCGATGAAAGTGATATAATGATAGAAAACAATTGCAAGGATGTTTTTCATGAAACCACTCTTAACTCCTGATGAGCTGATTGCTCATATGAAAGAAAAAGGAATTGGATTTAACATAGTAAACGAAGATCAAGCTAAGGATTTTATGACCAATAGCAACTACTATATGAAACTTGCTTCGTATAGATTTAATTATGAAAAGCACTTAGATCCAAGTACATCTACTGAGAAATACAAAAATCTTGAATTTGCATATTTACAAGAATTGTCAACTTTAGATATGCGTTTGAGGTACATTATTCTTGAGATGTGTTTGGATTTAGAGCATTGTTTAAAAGTCAAATTGTTAAGCCATATTGCAACGAACAAAAAAGAAGATGGATATAATATAATAAGAGAATTCCTTAATGAAAATGATGGAATGAATATCCGGTTACTGGACAATATAAAAAAACATAATAAAAGCGAGTATTGCAAAAACTTAATAGAAAAATATCATCCGTATTATCCGGCATGGGTATTTGTAGAACTGATTTCCTTTGGTACCCTTACATACCTCTGTGAATTCTATAACACAAAGTACGGTTATTCTATTATAGACAAAAAGTTTCTTAATACTATTAGAGATATGCGAAACGCTTCCGCGCACAGCACTTGCATGATTAATCGCTTGTTTGACAAAGTTGCAAATCAACCAGATATTCGAATATCAAATTATGTTAAGTTTATAGCACCAAGGATACCCAAATCGACCAGAGGAAAGAATCTTTCATATAGAGTAATATATGATTTTACTACTCTTCTATATATGTATAATGAAGTAATAACAAGCCAAAAAATGAAAGATAAGCGTTATGAACAGTTAAAAGAATTATTTAATGTTAGGATGACTCGTAATAAAGATTATTTTAAACAGAATACACGAATAATAGGTGTATATAATTTTACAAAAAAAGTAATTGACAATTTGTGATTTTTGGAGTATAATAGAATTAGGATTGAAAAGATATTTTATCTTTTGGAAGGAGTGGTCTTGTACCGCTCCTGATTTTTCATAATCCAAATTTTGTCCGAAAGGAATAGTGCTAAGCTTTTTTCTTCGGACTTTTCTTTAGGGAATCTCTAATAATTCAATGTCGTGCTTATGCGCGGTAGGGAATTGTTAGAGGTTCCCTTTATAATTTTTTCAATCTTCAAACGTCATTTTTCAACAGCACGCAAAACAAAAACGTCTCAAGACAACACATCATTTGAGGTACTACAATCAGGCGATTTTGTCTTTTATATTCCGAAAACAGTTGAAAACCGGGACTTTCTTTGGTAAGATAAAGGCAGCGAACTATTTCGGAGTTGAGAGATTATGGAAGATACCAAAATCCGCGTTCCGCTTAAAAAAGTCATTGAAGGAATCGAGATGGCGACCGACGAGTGGAATCAATATTTGGACATAGAAACTATGGAAATAGAAAGCCTTCCGGACGGAGGTTATTCCGGCGATTGGACGGAAGAGTATGAGGAGCTTTCCGAAAAAATCGAAGACGGCTGGAAAACGCGCTATTTTGCTCTGCCCGACAAATTCGATATTCACGAATACAGTATTATCGAACGGTTTGTTTATGACATGCCCTCGGGACGGTTGCAGGATGAATTTGAGCGCGCCATTGACGGCAGAGGCGCATTCCGTCGTTTCAAATCCACACTCCGCTACTATGGCATGGAGCAGCAGTGGTATGATTACCTCTATGAAGCCCACCGCGAAATCGCCATCGAGTGGTGCGA
>OMQZ01000159.1 GCA_900313355.1 uncultured Rhodospirillaceae bacterium | reverse complement strand
GGCTGCAATCATCACCCGTATATCCTTCTGCACAACTGCACTTCCAGCCGCTTGCTGTGCATTCCGGCGTTCCGCCGTTTTCGCATTCGGGTTTGATCAAACATTCGCCGTTGCATTCATAGTAACCATTTGCTTCATCACAATCACTGCAATCTGTTCCCGTATAACCTTCCGCACAACTGGTAACTTTATATTTTGTTTCACCGCAAGCCGTACAAGATGTTGTTGTTTGAGCATGTTCGGGTATTGATGTCAAGGTAAAGCCCGAGCAAGCAGTCCCTTTTGTGCAGTTTTTATAACTGCCATCACAACATTGGTTGGAAGCCGTTCCTGAACCGATGTATTGTCTCGTTGTATCATTCTGATTTGTCGTATACGGACAAAGTGTCGGCGTTGCAGCCGTGCATTCGCACTTATAGCAATCGTACCCGTCTTTAGAATCACCCGTCGCAACTTCCCCGAGTCCCGTATTACAAGAACTGGACGAATATTCTTCTGTACAACCGTTTACCTTAAACAGCTTCTCACCGGCCTTATTACAAACGCCATAAGTAAAAATACCGTCTGTATAGGTTGTATCATTAATCTTCGTCAATCCTGTCATCGCGACATAGCCTTCGCAAGATGCCGAAACACATTCACAGCCGACTTTTTCATAACCTTCTGCACAGCCTGTCGCACAATATTGATATTTGTCACATGATTTTCCGCCCACATGGCTTGTAACATAACTCGGAATATCTGCTTCCGAATTAACGGTAATATAACCCGAATACGTCTGACAAGACAAACAATCATAACAAATGCCCGTCACATTACCCAATTTTTGGTTCGGATGTTGCGTCAGTTTATATCCCTCATTACAGCTCGTTCCGGAAGAATACAACAACCAGTCCGCATTATAATCTTCGCAAACCTTAGCTTCGCAAGTATAACAACCGCTATGAGCCGTAGATTCAACAGCTTTAAAGCCTTCTGAACAGTTTCCTTCGTTCAATCCGTAATCCGAACAATCTTTTGCGACACAGGCTGTTCCGTCATCATTCTTTTTATAGCCTTCTTCACAGCTCGTAACCTTAGTATAAGTATGTCCGCAAGCACTGCAAACCGTTGTCGCCGTCGCGTGTTCAATATTATTTACATCTAAAGCACCTTCGCATGTGTTGTTTTCACAACCCGTATATGATCCGTCACAACAAATCGAACCGATACCGGCTCCGCCTGTCCCAATCGGATGAGCCCCAGCGGTTCCGCTCGTCCATTGGCATTCGCTCGTCGGATTGCATACACATTTTTTACATGCATCCGAGCCGTTATAATATCCTGTTTCTTCGATTGAAGCGCCTTTAATTCCCGGATAATTATAAGGTTCATTTTGACATTGTCCGACAGCGTTCAAACCTGTCTGCCCCTCCGTACAACTTCCCGAGCTCACGCATTTTCCGCAATATTTATCGCCGGCATAAACCGTCGTGCTATAAGAAAATGTATATCCTGTCTGGTTCGGACAATCACTCAGGCTTTGATAATCTGTGCTATATCCGCCCGAACATGTCTTTGCCACACACCTTCCGCAAGCCAAATCGCCCGCACCTGTTGTGTCTTGCTGATAAGTCCAAGCTTTGCTTGCACTCCAACCCTCAAGACTTGCCGTCGGGCAGTCGTCTACACTTTGATAATCTGTGCTATACGGTGCACGACAACTCAAAGCCTCGCAATAACCACAGGTTTCATCACCGCTGAACCCGTCGCTTAAATAGTTGTATCCTGTAATATTTGCACATTCTGTCAACCCTGCAACATACCCCGGTTGAGCACAAGGCTTTGGAATGCATCGGCTGCATGTCAAACCTCCGCTTTCTCCGCCTGTTTCAAAAATCCAGCCTTCAGGATGCGCTTTATCACTACAATCTATTCTGTTTGAAGCTTCAAATGCAATTTCGGGATTCGTTGTCGGTGTTTCACACGCCGAAGGCTCACAGCCTGTTTCTGTTTTCACATATCCGGCCACACACGTATAATCAACGACAATAACTTCAGGCACACCGCAGCTCACACATGTTTCCTTAACCGCAACCACTTCGTCACCCGTCGGAATTTCAGCGCTTTTATCTTTTTCAGCACACTTTCGGATACATTCCGGATAATTTCCGTTCGGACAAGGATTGCCTGACAGCTCACCTTCACCTTTGTTAGCATCATTCCAACGACAACGCTCATCTACTTCGTCACAGTTATAACACTCTAAGCCGTGATAAGTTACCTTGCGGCATTTATAACCCTGTTCTTGTTTTGCAGCAACATCTGCTCTCGCATACAATCCGCCCATATTACAGGTATAACTCTTACACCATATATAATCTTGATCGAACGGACACGTGATATACCCCTCGGGGCAATACAGCCCCTGTTTATAGCCCAAATCAGCACAACTGGGCAAATCCGCACATCCGTCGCCACATGTTTCATCATAAGCAATTGCAGCTGGAACAAAAAGTAACAGTGCTAAAACAAGAATTTTTTTCATTGAAGCCTCAAAAAAAATAATTAAAACTGTACATGAAACATATTATACATTCGTTTTTTACACTAATCAATTATTTTTTTATGAAATATTTGTGACAATGTGCAAGAATTTAATTCGCTTATTTAACTTAAGAATGCGCCCAATGTGAACGCTTTGGATAAAATAGTTGATTTCATCAAAAAAATGAATTATCGAAAGGAAAGGATGAACAGAAAAATTAAAATAATGTCGTATTCAAAAACATTAATAGGCCTCTGTTTTGGCTTAATCTTGATTCCTGCTGTCTGCATCGCCGACATCCGAGTTGCAACCGTGATGCCAAAATCGGGTGCATATAAAGTATGGGGCGATGAACTGAACGAAGGCGCCAAAATCGCCATCGATGAAATTAATCAAAAAGGCGGCTTAAACGGCGAAAAACTAAATCTTATCAGCATTGATGACCCTTGCAGCGAAACGCTCGCTCTTTCAACGGCGCAAATGCTCGCCTTAAAAAAGGAAGACAAGCCCGCACTCGTTATCGGCCCATATTGCTCCGAAGGCCTTGAAAACATCGCAAAAACATATCAAAAAGCAAAAATTTTCCACATCGTTCCATCACTTCTTAACGCTCAAAACCGCACACCGAATTCTTTTGGAATGATTAAAATGTTCGGAAGCATTGATCAGGCAGCCGCTGACTTATTTTCATTCTATAATGATCATTATGCCGGAAAAAATGTCGCCGTCATCTCAAGTCCTGAAAACAAAAATTTCAACGACATCATTTTAGAAGTCTTCAAAAATCACGGAAAATCAAGCTTAATAAAAACCTACGATCCCCAAAATTATGAATCCGTAAATGATTTGGTGAGCGCCTTGAATGACGCAAATGAAAACATTATCTTAATTTTCGATACACCAAAACGCACAGGCAAAATCATCAAAAAGCTAAAACAAATCAACGAAGATGCAACTTTTATCACAAGCCGCTACATTGCCACGCCTGATTTTTTCAAACATGCCTTAAATTATCTTGATACCACCCATTTTATAGCCTTATCCGAGCTTGAAGACAAACCTCAAATGGCAAAAGAATTTGCAAATCTTCGCTTAAAAGGCATCGAATTCAAGGGGCTCAATATTTATGGATACACTGCCGTTAAAATGTGGGCTGAATTGGCTAAATCCGCAAAAACGACGAATTATACAAAACTTGCCTCAAAAATTAAAAAACACGGTTTTCAAACCTCATGGGGCGAAACATTTTTCAACAACGGAAACATTAAAAAACCCTTGAAATATGCTTTCTACAAATTTCAAGGGCATGAATATGTTTTAGAATAAATCAGCGCGTTAAAATCTTATAGATTTCATCTTTTGTCGTCGCTTTTCTGAGCTTAGCACACATTGTTTTGTTGCGCATAGCTTTCGAAAGCGTGGCCAGTGCTTCCAAATGATCAGCCCCGCTGTTTTCCGGCGAAACAAGCATAAAGACCAAATCAACTTTTTCTCCGTCAACAGCCCCGAAATCAATCGGCGCAGAAAGCTTTGTAAAATAAGCCTTAACTCGCTTAGCGCCCTCAAGACGAGCATGCGGAAAGGCGATTCCTCCGCCATAAGCCGTTGACCCCAAATTTTCGCGCTCAATCATTGCATCTTCAACCATATGAAAATCAATATTTTCATGACGCGCTAACTTTGCCGACATCTCTTCCAAAAGCTGACGCTTATTTGTCGCTTTAATAGAAGTAACAATCGTGTTCTGAGATAAAATATCAGAAATTTTCATCAAAAAACCTCGTATTTTTTTAAGCCTTAGGCTCAACCCAACCGATATTCCCGTCTTTTCTGCGATAAACCATGCTGATATGTTTATTTGAAGCATTTCTGAACATCAAAGCACATTCATTTGCCAAATCCATATACATCACAGCCTCACTGACCGTACAAACAGGAATGTTCGCATCTGTTTCCGCAATCGTAATCGGCGCACTCTCATCAACATCAAGCTCATCTTCTGTCTCATGAAGAGGCAAAACCGCTTGATAAGCAAGCTCCGTTAATCCTGTTTTACCCTTATGATCATTGAGCTTATTTTTATTGCGGCGTAAACGCGTCGCAATATGTTCGTGTGCATTATCAAACGCGCTATACGGATCGCCGGCCAATCCTGTTCCTTTTAAAACCATATTTTTTGCAGGACGAACTGTTACCTCGGCGCTGAAATCTTCCCCTTCTTTTGAAAAAGCGACAATGCACCCGAGCGGCGCATTAAAATATTTCATAACTGTTGTATCCATCGCTTCTTGAACATGTTTTTTTAATCTGTCACCAATATCAACTTGTTTTCCTGTATATGTAATATCCATTTTATTTCCTTAAAATTATTATTGTTATTAGAACTAAACGAATGGTGATTATAAATCATTTAATTTAAATAGCAACTCAATTTTCTGCATTTTAATTTAATTTTTTGTGAGCAAATTTTTCAAAATCCCTCTTTTATACACGAATAAGAGAAAAATATTCCTAAAACAAAATCATTAAAAAACAATAACATAAATCAAAAAAACGTCTTTTTATTGCGTATTTTTTAAAAAACACTTGTCAAACGAACTTAAATTTGATAACTAATCTATCAAGACTTCAAAAAAGTCTGAAATTTGTTTTAATTTTATTTGAGGTTTAAATACATGACTGATACCGCAAATCGCGTTAAAAAGATCGTTGC
>OMQZ01000046.1 GCA_900313355.1 uncultured Rhodospirillaceae bacterium | reverse complement strand
TTTATTATTCTTTTTCAGATGTTTCTGAATAAAATATTTCTCACAAACTTCTTTACCGTACCCACAACGTCAAGCAAGTTGGTGTTGTACCTATGTTTCTGCCTCACACTATAAATGCGAACGCCGGCACATATGCCCTCTCAAAACTAAATATTTTATTCTAAACAAAACAGCATTTAAAAATCGCATATAGCTATTATACATATTATTCTATTGATTTGCAAGGGCGAAATAGTAGCTAATTAATTATATTACCCCCGGCAAAAGCTACAGAAAATTCATTTTTATTATGTCATTCTACCCTCGGAACACCCCATTCGCGATACAGCCTGTGAAGCCTTTCAACTTTTTCATAGTTTACATTCCAAGCACTGTCAACTTCACCGATAACTTCTTTTTTCCTTCGAAAGCCATCACGCCATAAGCGCTTAATCCAATAGAACGGCAATGAAACAGGATGCTCTTTTATTACCGGGAATCGCTTTTCCATAGATTTTTTTGACGGAAAAGCTCTGCGTACGATATATCCCACTCTGTTTGGGCGCTTTGCATTATACAAAGCCTCGCTGTTCATAACATAATTTTCACTGTGACCATAAGCGCCGCATGATACAATAAAGTCTCCAAACTGCTTTATTGTATTGTTTGGATACACAATATTGTCGTTTGCAAACCAAGATATTGCCAGTTTCCATGCAGTATCTGCAAACTCAGTTAATCCCAAAATATCTAAATCAAAATTGATCCTTTTGAAATCCATTTTTTCGCTGTTAGCGGTACGGTATACCCATAGATCCAATATAGCTTTAACGCCTATTCCGCCTCCGCCGTTAATCAAATGTTTTACCATATGCGCTAAATGATATACATAAAACAAATCCGCATCCATAACGTAGATATTCGAGTACCCATCCAACTTTTCAAGTCTTTTCCAAATACACATATGGCTGTCCGGATCGTTAAAGACGCTGTTCCAGCTTTCCTCGTACATAAAAAGGTTTTTGTGTATTTCAATAGTATTAAACTGTTTAAAATATACAGTGTCTTTTTTTTCACCTATGCCGTTGCAAGAAAATTCATGACTCATAATAATATTATGAATAGCTTTTTCATCTTCAACATGAATGAAAATATCAGTATCGGCACTGTATCTGTAATCGGTGCGGGGATACAGTTCTTTCATTACCCATCCCTTAAGCATAACTACAGACAGGTTTTGTTCATCAAACTCCTTTATTAAACTCTCTACTCCGCTTATTTGATTTGCATCCTTAAGTATAAACGGATACAATATCTCCTCAATCTTTTTTTTAGTAAGTCCTTTCGGTATTTCTTCCTCGGACATAGAGGCAGTTGCTTCATAAATAATGACTTCAACATGATGTGAAAATGCCAACTGAAAAATCTTTTCCCACTTGACTTCTTCAAATTTTATATGTTTATTACCGAGAGCATATTTTATCAACCCGATAAAGTCCTGAATGATTTTCTGATTCAAAGCTTGCCTCTTTTCCGAATTAAATTTAATACTTTTGAGAAACAGCAGAATAGCATTATTCCAATAAGAGCTCCGAGTGTGTTATTGAACAAATCGTCGAGTTCAAATATCCCGGATTTCAAAAGCAACTGACATGTTTCAATAAACAAAGAAAGCACAAACGATATAATAAGCGTAACGATGAATCTATGCTTATTATTTAATATAACAGGCAGAACAAACCCGAACGGGACAAACATCGCGATATTTTGAAGCGTTGAATATAATATTGCCGTATTGCCGTTAATAAAAGACCTTTTATAACAACTGAATAATTCAAGATTACAATTGTTTTCAATATAACTCCTGTTCATCCGCCTGCCAAGCACCGTCAAAAGCAGCACCAACGCGCCCCATACGGACAGTACGATGCAAGCCGCAAGCTGACATTTATCAAACCTGCCTTTTTTATACATCAAGACAGAAAAAACTATTCCGGCAGACATTAACAATAAGTCCAAAATAAGACTGACAAAAAACTGTACGGTAAAATATGTATATAAGGTGAATATTGGTGATAACATAATTATAAAAAAATTTAATTAGTGTAAACCGAACAATCCCAAATCATCCGATAAACAGTGCAAAAACCAACGAAATGTGGTATAATAAACGCAAGGAAAACGGCTGAAAAGCCGCAAAAAGCTTGCATTTGGAGATGGATGGGATGTATAAATTCGACAACGGACAGATAAGTTTAGA
>OMQZ01000196.1 GCA_900313355.1 uncultured Rhodospirillaceae bacterium | reverse complement strand
TATTTTTTCTCTCTGAATAGGTGTCAATTCTCCTAATCCTAGCACACTCGGATTATTGAATATGAAACTCTGTATCAAATCTTCTTTTATTTCAGGATTATTCTTTAATGATAATCTTTCCATTTTAACTAAATTAGCCATTTTCAGCCTCCCTTTTTTCCTTAAAAAGTTATAGTTTAATATAGCTATTGCTATTTTTTTACTTTAGCAATAATTTCTTTTTCCCATGTTAAGATATTTTTTATTGCATTTTTGACAGTTGTAGTAAGTTTCTCATTATCATCTGTTTCATCAGAAATTTCGTATTTTCTTAAGTGCAATTGCAACCATTGAAAATCTAAGTTTTCCTTTATTGGTTTTTCAATATGCACAATCTTGCGCATTGTATCTGCTGTTTTTTCAGGAAGATTTTTTGACGTCATTACGCATGATAATCTAAATTTATGATTCATCATCTTGAATTCATAAGCATAACAATGTTCATTTCCCCAAGAGCTTTTACCATCTACCAAATTAGGAAGTAGCTGATTCATTTCTCGCGTATAAAAGCGAATATATGTGTTCGCTTTTGTGTTTTCATATATTATTTCGCCCTTATCTGCCATTTCTTGTAAAATGTCTCTTACAATACTGGGGGCTTGTGTTGGATCTACCTTATAGTCAAAAATTAAATCTAAAGCTCTTTTATGCTTATTATATATTTTAGTACAAACTTCTATAAGTTCCTTATCTTCCATAATGCTTCTCCTTATCACTTCGATATAATTATCAATCATTAATCCCACATCAGATGATAATGATACATTCTTTCTGATGAGCTCTAGGTTTTGAACAATGTTTTCATAAGTCAGGATATTCCATTCTTCATCACTTGGCTCTTCACCAGAGGGCGTCAAATAAATAAAAATTTTTCTATACTCAGGAAATTCTTTTGATATGGTATTTTTATATCGATTTAATTGATTATCATGTTCGTGCGAATCAACTTTGTTTTCTATCGCAACCACGATTTTTTCCTCACGAGAGACCATTAAAATATCAATATTTTTCCATTCTCTATACACAGAAAAGCTATAAAAATCAATCAACAATAACTTCATAATGTCTTTATTTTTAGTGAACTGATTTCTTATAAGCTCCTGAAAAATTTTTTTAACAAAAGCATCTCCAAAATTGTGATTTTCATTTGGATTTAAGAGCCATGCTAAGACATTACTGTGCCTAATTTCAGTTCTGCATATTTTCAATACATCAAATAAATTAAAACGATTTTCCCATTTCTGTAGCTCATCTAAACAGCCAATATCTAAAAGAAAATCTCTTAATGCTTCTTGATCTTCCTTTTCCAGTTTTTTAACTCCTTATATAAAAATATTCACCCAATTAGCTCTATTTTATATTATATCTTCTGTCTTTCAATTAAAAATTTTTCTTTTTAACATTAAACAATATACAGTCTTGCCAGATTTTGACATTTTCTTTACCCTTTTTAAATATCCCCCGCTTATAATGAATCAAAAAACGGAGGTTTGGAATGTTCTACCAAAAAACGCAAAAATTGCTTGATTTGGCTCTTTGGATGCAAAATGCCGAAAACGGCGTGTCTATTACCGACATCATGCAAAAATTCAATGTTTCAAAGCGCACGGCCATCCGTATGAAAGATATGGTGAAATTACAATTTCCTCAAATCAAAGAAATCAGCGGTCCTCATAACACAAAACGCTGGCTTATCCCTCAAAGCTCGCTCGGGCAATATGTCGGTTTTTCTGTTTCCGAAATCAACGCGCTTCAAAATGCGATTAAGTTGATGAAAACAAAGCTCCCAGAAGATGTTGACACGATTGAAACCGTTCTTCACAAAATCAAAGCATCCATGAGCAGCGAGGCGCTCAATCGTATCGAGCCTGACGCCGAAGCCTTGCTCGAGGCCGAGGGTTATGCCCTCCGCCCCGGCCCGAAAATCAAAATCGATCAACAGTTTATGCAAAAACTCCGCAATGCCGTCATTGCCTGCAAGGTTATCAAAATAAAGTATCAATCGAAAACAAAAAACGAATGGCGAACCGTTCACCCTTACGGCTTCTTATATGGCAACAAGCATTATCTCATCGCTTATCACACAAAGAAAAAAGCGATATGCCATTTTGACTTGAACAATATTCAGGCAATAGAAGTTTTAGATGAATATTTTACACGCGACCCCGAATTTTCTTTGGAAAAATTTGCCGAACAATCTTTCGGCGTATATCAGGAAGAACCGTTTGATGTTGAGTGGCTTTTTGATGCAAAAGTGGCAGATGATGCCTCAAAATATATCTTTCACCCAACCCAAAAAATGATTTTTAACCCCGACGGAACGCTCACGGTTAAGTTCCACGCAGGTGGTGCGCGCGAAATGGATTGGCATCTCTACACTTGGGGAAAACATGTTAAGGTCATCAAACCAAAAGATTTCAGCAAACGCAAGATATATAAAGAATAGCCTTTTTCTGATAAAATGCACCATATTTAGTGTTTCAATTTAAAAAAAACAATGGTTTTAAAATTTTTTTTAAAAAACCCTTGCGCGCATAAAAAAATGCTCCCATATCCTAAAGTAGAAAGTTGAGGAGAGAGCCTCAAGCAAAAATGTAGATAAAGGAGAAAAAATATGTCACATTTAATGCTTAGGAAACATGAAAAAGAACCGAAAACGACAGATGTTTGGGGCTTGCAATCTGACATAAATCGCCTGTTTGACGCATTTATGAGCCCATTCGACGGAAACGAAATCAGAAGCACTGTTTCGCCAAACTTAGATGTTGCGGAATTAAAAGACAAATATGAAATCAAGGCCGAACTTCCGGGTATGGATGAAAAAGACATCAACTTGTCTGTTGAAGACGGCTTGCTAACCATTTCCGGCGAGAAAAAAGCCGAAAATGAGGAAAAAGACAAAGGTTATTACCTCAAAGAATGTTCATACGGCTCATTTTCACGTTCGGTGCGTTTGCCCGAAAATATTGCAGAAGATAAAATCGCCGCAAAGTTCGACAAAGGTGTTTTAACAATTGATATGCCTAAAAAAGAACTTTTGACCTCAAAAGCTCGCAAAATTGCCATCACCTCTAAATAACCGCATGACAAAAACAAAGCATCCGAATGAAAAATTCAGATGCTTTTTTTATGAATATTTTACACGCGACCCCGAATTTTCTTTGGAAAAATTTGCTGAGCAATCTTTCGGTGTTTATCAGGAAGAACCGTTTGATGTTGAGTGGCTTTTTGATGCAAAAGTGGCAGATGATGCTTCAAAATATATCTTTCACCCAACCCAAAAAATGATTTTTAACCCTGATGGCACACTAACGGTTAAGTTCAAAGCCGGCGGTGCCCGTGAAATGGATTGGCACCTCTATACTTGGGGAAAGCACGTTAAAGTCATCAAACCAAAAGATTTCAGCAAACGAAAAATTTGGAAAGATTAATCGTTTTGCGCTAAAACATCAGTGCTAAACAATATCCAATTGTATTTATCTTACCATCGTGTGTTTTCCAATGGTCTAAAAGCTCTTTTTCAACCTCTTCACTGTTCAAAAAATCGCTCACCTCTTTTTCATCAAAACCGGATAAGATTTCCTTCGCAGTTTCTTTAGATTTCTTTACATACTCTTCAAAAGTCATTTGACCGTTTTCCTTTCAAACCACTTAAAGATTAAAATTAATTAGGTATTTCTTTTGATGGCGTTTTACTGAAAGACAAATAAATACTTAAAATAGAATCAAGTGCCATACGAATGTTTAGATTGTGATTATGCTCTGAAACCAAGCGCAAATTATCTTCGCCTGCCTTAAATGTAAACAATCTCGGATCAAGTCCAATCAATCTGATTAAATTCATCGGATTGTCATCATCATTTGCCGCCGCATGTAAAACAGGCAACCACCCGTCAACATCTTTTGCATACAGATTTGCCCCGTGATCAATCAAAACATTAACAACATCCACTGTATTAAACCTGACCGCAGCCATTAAGGGCGTATAATTGCATTTGCAATCTTGATCGTTGATATCATACAATTTTGTATTGATTAAATATTCAACCACTTTCCAACTTTTATTATATTCTGCCGCCACAAACAACGCATTATTCCCATAAATATTTTTAGCTTGTGTGTTAACGCCTTGTTTGATCAAATATTCGATAACTTTCACATTTTTTGTAAAACGACAGGCATAGAGAAAAGCTGTTTCATCGTCTTGTGCTTTTTGTTCAAGGTTAGCACCGGCTTTAATCAGCATTTTAATGACACTTAAATCCCCGACCATCATCGCAAACATCAAAGCCGTGCGTCCATTTTCATCTGCCATATTAACATCAAAACCTTCTTTGATCATTGTGCGAATTTTGACTTTATCTGACATGCCAATCGCGTCAATAAATTCATTAAATTTCTTTTCGCCCTTTTTATGTCGTTGCTTTCCTTTACCTGAACCATTCTTCACATCAAAATTATCATTATCACTCGTCCATAAAAATGTTTTATATTCCAAGTGATTTTCATCACAAAACTTTTGAAATTTTCCTTCAATAGTAACTTCTTTATATAATGCCCAAACTTCATCAACAGATTTACCTTCAACCTGAATATCTTTCAAATTGTTTTGATTATCTTTTGCTAGCAAATGTTCTTTCACTTTTTGAGGCAACTGCATTATATCGCATTGATACATTTCACAAAGCTTTTGTGTCGCATCTTGTGTTAAAGTTGTATGATGTTCATAATTATCGGCAAAAGGACATTTGTTGTCATAATATTCTATATCTAAACAATTCTCTTCTGTGATATAAGCAATAACAGACACACCATCATGATTATATAAAACCTGAATATCTAACATCGGTTTTCTCCTTTATAAAATAAAATGTTTGGGAAAATTTACATTTTTATTATACGATAAAAACGGTACCAATGCAAGTGCCGTTTCTATCAGTTTTGCCACATTTTGACACCTTATATTATTTAAGTAATTTGACTAAATCTTTTATCTTAATTGTGCTTTCTTCAAGTCGAAAACAATCGCACAAACTGATCTGTCTTAAATTTTGAAAAACCCTGTCCGCAGGCTTAAAAAACGCTCCGAAAGTCGGCTTATTTCGATCACACCCGATTTTTCCTTTCTCCCAATAAGCGCAAAAACTCGTTCCGCTGAACGGACTTCCGCCCAAATGATAATAAAACTTCTCCCCGTTTCGCCACGTGCCGTTGTTCCATAAACAAATTAAATCGCTTAGAAATAAATCTTTATGCCCGATATAAATACCGTCTATTCCCGTGCCTTTAACGCGAACATTTTTAAATTTTTCTATAATTACATCAGCGTTTTTCAAAATCAAATCAATGTTTTCAAAAAGCGTATGAATTTCTTCGTTCTCGAGCGGTTCTTTGGGTGCTGAATAAAATGTAATCATTGTTTGTCTCCTTAAAATTAAATTTAAAACCAACCTTAAAGAGCGCAAAAAATAAACCCATCGATAACGACAGGCTTTTTTCACCTATCGTCCAAGCTTTAGCACCGTACGTTTGGCCGGTTGCTGTGTGGTCAAAGGGCTTGTCCCTCGCACACTCTTTATAGGCAACTTTTAATCTATCTCAAAATTGTTTTATTTGCAAGCCCGATTTTTTTATTAATGCCACATTCTGACATTATCTAAACATACTCTTAAAAAGTATATTTAAGTTTTAATGTGCCCGCATGGTCTTGATAACTTCTGCGATATGCTCCGAAATAAGAAAGCGAAATCGAAGTATGCTCATTCAAAATAGCCGCTACACCGACACTTGCTTCCGTACCCAAACGATGCAAGCGTCTGCTCGGCACCCAATATCCGTAACCGTTTGAAAGCGAAACATGCGTATTATGTTGGCTCTGCATCCAATCATATGTTATAGCAAAATAAGCTTCCGGACGGAAAATACCGAAATCTTTAAACAAGCGCCCACCGACAATACTGCGCAAAGTATTTGTCTTATAACCAGACACCTTTTGCCCTGCCGTATCTTTATAGCTGTCGCCGTTTGTGTAATAATATCTCAAACCGACCTCAGGCACAAAATTATCAAATCGATATCCGCTCATCATGGCAAGCGATGAAACATGCGCATCATAATCTGATTTATAAGACGAGCCGAGTGCAAATTTTTCTTCGGTATAATCCGAATATCCGTATGCCGCCACACCGTTCACAAACCAACGACCTAATGCATATTCGCCATAAATAAACCCTGCCCAAGACGAAACATCAATATCTCGCCTGTATGCATCAACATCAGAATGATCATAATGAAAACCAAACCCGACTTTCCGACGAGAATCTATTACCTTTTCAGCGGCAAAAACTGCGCCTTTGCTGTTAGAACGCAACTTTGCGACAGGTCCTCTCTCATCAATCTTAGAATAACCCACATATGGCTTTATCCAAATATTATAATCAGGAAAACGATGGAAGAAAGAAAATCTGATCGGATCACGATCTTCTCTTAAATAGTCATCAACAATTCTAAACAAACGAGAATATTGTTCTGTGCTTATTTCGCTGATAACATCAACTTCCGTCGGAGCCAAAGCCTTAATGTTTCGGTTCAATCCAACCCCGTCGTGTTGTGCGTAATATGTCAACTCATCTGCCACAGCGGCCGAAGCTGTTCCCGGCTCGAACGGATCTTTATCGAGCCAAGCTCCTGCGGCCTTGCTGACCCATATTTCTCCGCCTGCCGCTCTTGAAACTTCTTCTGCCGTTTGTACCAACGTAATATCATATGAGCCGTTGAGATCAACCTTCTTAAAATTATACATATTGTTATCAATAACGTCATCAAAATTGTTGAAATCAGAGTTGTTTGCACTCAACAACTGAACCGTAGCTTTTTCACCGTATGAAACAAGCCCTTGCGCCAAAGTCACATTCATTTTTGCCCCTGTCGCCACGGTCATATTTTCTGCTGTTAAAGAACCGTAATCATCAACCGCATCAATTTTAATATTTAATGAAGAGTTTTCATCAAAAGCAGCCGACTTAACATTCACACTGTTGTTTGCAATATCAATCGTTCCGCCGACGGCATTCAAAGCCACATCTGAACCCAAGTTTTCGGCACCGCTTAATGTTGCCCCGTTAACATTGACATTGTTCCCCGTCAATGCGTTTGTAAGTTCCATATCCGTATTAACGTTTGTCGTACCGTTTCCGGAAACAGCACCGAGAGATGTTGAAGCGTTAACATCCAATGTTCCGTTATTCGTAATATCGGAATTCATGCTTCCGCCGTTAAGGTTAATCAATCCGTCATTAACAACACTTGCTGTTACCTCGCCCGTATTCGTCAACGTGCCCGTGTTATGAACTGAGTCTTGAGCAATCGAAGCAGTGTTTTCAACTGTTCCGCTAAGCGTCAAATCGCCATCGCCCGTGATGTTTGTTGAGTTTGTTCCGCCCGTCAAAGTTAAATTATTATTGTTTTCTATTTCACCGCCGACAGATAAATTATCCGCAGATGAAGTCATCGTTCCGTTATTGACAAGATTATCGGTCGTTGAAATCAAAGCCGTGTTCGTCAGATTGCCCGTTGATGAAACCGTAACAGAGTCTTGGTCAATAGCGCCGCTGTTTGTGGTCGTGCCCGCAAATTCAACACTGCTGTTTGTGCCTGAAGTTTTATTGATTGCATTTTCATTATTTCCGCCCGTGAAAACAAGCGCACCGTTGTTTGTAACTTCATCATTTGAAGCAACAAGTTTGTTCGCAGCAGTCGTTAAGGTGCCGTTATTTATGATTGAGGCTGCCTCAATCTCACCTGCTCCCGTGTTC
>OMQZ01000004.1 GCA_900313355.1 uncultured Rhodospirillaceae bacterium | reverse complement strand
TTTATTTTTAAAAGGTGATAATATGTATAATCTACCAAACTTATTGACAATATCACGAATTGTTGTGATTCCTGTTATTTTTTTAACGCTTTATATCAACTCATTTGCATGGCAGATGTTTACGGCAACTTTGTTTGTGGTGGCATCGGTAACGGATTATTTTGACGGCTATCTGGCTCGCCTAAGGGGCGAAACATCGGCTTTCGGACGTTTGCTTGACCCGATTGCGGACAAGCTTCTGGTTTCATCTGCGTTGGTGTTGATTTTAGCAAAGCCTGATATGGTTTCGCTCAAAATCAGCTATATTCCGGCATTTGTGATTTTGTGTCGTGAGATTTTGGTTTCGGGTTTGAGAGAATTTTTGCGCGAGGTGAATGTCGGGCTTCCGGTGACGCGTTTGGCAAAATGGAAAACAGGTTTTCAGATGACCGCGCTCGCGATGATGCTCTTCAAAGGCTTTTGGTATTGGAACAACATCGGTGAAGTTTTGCTTTGGGCTGCGGGTATTTTAACGTTTATCACAGGGTATCAATATTTCCAAAAGAGCCTTGATTATATTAAAGCTTCTGAAAAAGTCAAAACGGTTGAAGCCAAAGTTGTGGTTCAAAAAGAGCCTTCTTCAAAACCGGCTCATAAAGCAACATCACCTAAGAAAAAAACAGCTAAAAAAGCACCGGCAAAAACAAAGAAAAAATAGATGATTGAAGAAAAACATCACATTTTGGTCGTAGATGATGACACGCGATTGCGCTCGCTTTTAGGGCGCTTTTTGCGCGAGCAGGAGTTTGTTGTCAGCACGGCAAAAGACGCGCATGAAGCGGATATGTTCTTAAATCAATATCGTTTTGATTTGATTGTTTTAGATGTGATGATGCCGGGGATTAGCGGTTTTGAGTTTTTAAAAAAATTGCGTGAAGAAAGCAATGTGCCGGTTTTGATGTTAACGGCAATGGGCGAAACAGACAATCGTATTTTCGGGTTTGAGCAAGGGGCAGATGATTATCTTCCAAAACCTTTTGAGCCAAAAGAATTGGTGTTGCGCATCAAAAGCATTTTAAAACGCTCGCCGAAGATAGAAACAAGCCAAAGTGTTTTAAATTTCGGCTCGTGTGTTTATAACGTCTTGAAAAAAGAGCTGACTTCCGTTTCGGGTGAAGTGATACATATGACAAATGTGGAACAGCAGCTTTTATCTGTTTTAGGGCAAAAGGCCGGACAAATTTTCACGCGCGAAAAATTGGCTGAAATTTTGGGCGCCGGCAACAATCCGCGCTCAATAGATGTTCAAATCACAAGGCTTAGAAAAAAGATAGAAAAAGATTCGAAAAATCCGCGTTATTTACAAACAATTCGCGGCAAAGGGTATATGTTGTTGCCCGAATAAAGGACAAAAAAGTGCGTATTAAATTTCCGCAAAAAATTGACGACAAGCTTGTTGATTTAAAACAAAAAATTATGCCGAAAACATTGTTTTTCAGAACAATGCTTTTGATTATTGTGCCGCTGATTGTGGTTCAGATTGTTTCAATTTTTGCATATTTTCACAGCAGTTGGGGAAAGGTCGGGCGAAAACTTTCGGACAACGTCAGTTCAAATATGGCCTTTGTGGTCAAACTCTCAGAAGAAAATCCGAGAGCTTTTGGCGAAGTTAAAAAGCTGGCAAAATCTCTTTACGGGCTTGATGTTGAATATTCGACAAACGACGAAAAATATCAGGTTTTAAGCAAAGCCGGAAGCAACAAAATTGTAACAGGTTTTTTTGAAAAATCGCTGAAGGGAAAATTCACAACGGCCGAAACAAAACTTTATGTTGACGATAAAAAAACGCTTGTGGCGCTGGTTGATACAAAATCAGGATTATATCAATTCAAAACGCCGATTAAAAATATTTTCAGCTCGTCAATTTTCGGTTTTATTGCATGGATGATCGGAACATCGCTTTTACTCTTTGGGGTATCAACGCTGTTTTTAAGAACACAGGCGCGTTCAATCAGAGAGCTTGCGGAAGCGGCTCAAAACTTCGGTAAAGGTATTGATTCGGCCTTCAAACCCTATGGTTCGATTGAGGTTCGAAAAGCAGGTGTTGAGTTCAACAAGATGAAGGAGCGCATCAAACGCCAAATGAGCGAACGAACACAAATGCTGGCCGGTGTTTCGCATGATTTAAGAACGCCGATTACGCGTATGAAATTGGCGCTTGCAATGGCTGAAAAATCAGAAGAAAACCAAGCGTTTTTAGAAGATGTTTTGGAGATGGAAAAAATGCTCGAAGGCTATCTTTCTTTTGCAAGAGGAGACGGGGCGGAAGAAAGCGTTAGTGTTGATATGAACGCCTTGATTTCGGGGATTGTTGCTAAATTTAAGAGCGCAAAAAATAAGATTAAATATGAAAAAAATGAAAACATCAGTCTTTTTTTAGGGCGCGAACAAGCCTTAAAGCGTATGGTTTCGAACATTATTTCAAATGCTTGTCGTTATGCAAAAAATATTGAGGTTGACTTAAAAGAAACAAACAATCGCTTAGAGATAACGGTTGATGACGACGGGCCGGGGATTCCTGAAAACAAAAGGGAAGATGTTTTTAAGGCATTTTATCGCCTTGAAGAATCACGCAACAAAGAAACGGGCGGCGTCGGCTTAGGACTTTCAATCACAAAAGATATTGTGCGTTCGCACGGCGGATCAATCAGGCTTTCGGACAGTCCGCTCGGTGGTTTAAGAGTTGAAATAAAATTACCGCTATAAAAAAGCAAGCACTGACAGTCTTGCTTTTTTTACAATATTTTTCTTTACTTTTTTCGTTTTTTCAAACATAATGGCAGTGTCGTTTATATTAAACGATGGTGTCATACAAACACAAATCTACCAAGCTCCTTCAGAGAGGAGTTGGTGATATAAGATGGTTTTCCGTTCGAATAAGCCAGGCTGTCGGTAGAACAGTTTGTATGCTCCTCCATTTTGAATTTATTTTCAAAATGGATTTTTTTTATAAAAAACCAAAGGAGCACTTATGAAAAAAGACTATCTTTTCTTAATTTACTTAATTTGCTTTTTTAGTATTTTAACAATCCTTAGGTTTTTGACGACAGCAAGTTTTGTGCAAATTGAAATGCTTAACGCATATACTTTAATGTTTAGTGTTTTGTTTGCATTGATATGTTGCCTATACGATTATTCGTTAAAAAATTTGATTTTGTGTACAATCTTTATAGGATTTTATGTATGCACAATTGTGTGTAAATTATTAACAGATGCGGTTGTTTCGGAGCGGGAAATTTTATGCACAGTCGGCGTAAGTATAATTTTTTACGCAAGTTCAGCAAGCATGCTTTATGTTTCCTCTCTGCTGAAAGGAACAATTAAAAAAATAATTAAAGTATTAGCCGTTTTTTTGCTGATTTTGTTTCTATTGGCGGTACTAATTTATGTAGGATATTTTTTTGTAAACGAAAAGAATTTACTCGATGCAGAATGCATTTTAACAATATTCCAAACGAATTTACTGGAAGTTAAAGCGTATTTATTAGAGAAAAATTTATATCTTTTGAGCATTGCCGGTGCTTTTATTTTAGGTGTTGTTACGAGTTTTGTTTTTTCTTTTACAAAATTAAAGCCTAACAACAGTAAGAATAAAATATTGCTGATGACAATAGTTGTTTTACTGTATAATTTGATTTTTATGACACCAAAAATGAAACAAAACTTTGTTTACTCTTTAAGCGATAACGTCATAAAAACGCTCAAAAGTTATAAGGAATATGAACAAGGAAAAGAAGAGCGATATGCTCGTCTTGAAAATTTAAAAGGGGTTCTGAAAATACGTCAGGAAAAAGGATTGTACGTTGTTGTTATTGGCGAGTCAACAACGAGAGAACACATGTCAGGCTACGGCTACAAGAGATTGACAACGCCTTGGCTTAATAAAGTTATAAAACAGCAAAACACCATTTTGTTCAAGAATGCATATTCTAATCATACGCATACTGTTCCGGCATTACAATATGCTTTATCAGAGAAAAATCAATATAACGATGTGTGCGCGGTAAATGCCTACTCCTTAACGGAAATAGTAAAAGCGGCAGGCTTTGAAACGTACTGGATTTCAAATCAAGAACGCTTTATGAAAAAAGATATTCCCGTAGCGGTTATCTCTCGGACAACAAATAAGCAAAAATTCATTAACGAACACGTTGGTCAAAAAATAATGACAACGTACTATGATGATAAGCTTGTTGAATTTTTCCCGAAAATAGACAATAACAAAAATAACATTGTGTTTTTTCACTTAATGGGGTGCCACGCAGTTTATAAAGACAGGTATCCGAAGAATTTCAAGTCTTTTAAAGGGAAAAATAAAAAAGTTGATGAATATGATGACGCGATTCTTTATAATGACTTTGTTCTTTCGAAAATATACGAGAGGGTAAGCAAAGAAAAAAGTTTTAAGGGCTTAATTTATATTTCTGACCACGGAGAAGAGCCGGACAAAGGCTATGGACACGAAAGCTCAAAATTTACTTATCAGATGAGTAAAATTCCATTTGTAATGATTTTTTCAAACAGTTGGATAAAAACACATAAGAATATATTTGAGATTTTAAAGGAAAATCAAGATAAGTATTGGACAAGTGATTTGTTCTATGACGTTGCAATAAATATTTTTGGAATTAAAAATATACCGAATAGAGACGAAAAAGCAGATATTTCCTCGAGAAACTATGATATGTCGTATGAAAAATTAAAAACACTACATGGTCAGAGATATATTAAAGATGAAAAAGAAATCGACAATTAATGCCGATTTCTTTCATCTTAAAAGATTATCGTCTGTCGCCCATGATGCGAAGCAGGTTCAAAAACAGATTGATGAAATCCATGTAAAGCGACAACGCGCCGGCAACAGCCTTCTTTGTGAAGGTGCTTTCATCATCTGA
>OMQZ01000127.1 GCA_900313355.1 uncultured Rhodospirillaceae bacterium | reverse complement strand
CTTTTCTTTATATTCGAGCATTATATATCACAAGGAAATTCAAAATGCAAAAAAATTTTTCATATACGCTCAAAATTGAGGATTTAAATCAAAACAAGCACAAATATCATATAGAAGCCAAAGGTGCTGACTTAGAAATATTAAAACAGATTTTGAAGGTTGAAGACGTAAAATCATTTGAGGCGGATATTGAATTAAAATTAGACCATAAAGCCCATAGATTGGATATTGAAGGAACAGTCAAAGCAAAACTGTTATTAAAAAGCGTGATATCTCTTGAGGATTTTGAAAAAGAGTATATTGCGCCATTCAAATATTTTTATGACACGCAAATGACTTATAAAGATATAAAAGAATTAGATGCCGGTATTGAAGACGAAATTCCTGAAATCATCGAAAACGGACAGATTGATTTGGCTCAAATTTGTATAGAACAATTGTCTTTAGTAATGGAAGATTATCCCAAAAAAGAAGGGGAAGTATTTATCTTTGAATCCGAATTTGATGAAGAAACGACACAATTAACCCACCCGTTTGCAATCTTAAAAAAATTAAAAAAGTAATAAATTCATAAAAAAAGACTTGCATTGTAAAAAAAAATCAGATAAAAGCGGTTTAACAAATTGGTTTAATTAATTTATAAAGAGAAAGAAAATGGCTACACCAAAGAAGAAAACATCAAAATCTCGTCGTGATATGCGTCGTTCGCATGATGCTTTAACGCCGGCTTCTTACCAAGAATGCCCGAATTGCGGTGAGTTGAAACGCCCTCATAATGTTTGCCCGAAATGCGGTCAATATGATGGCAAAGAAGTTGTTGCTAAAAATAAAGCAAACTAAAATTTTTAAGAAAAACATGAAGGAGAGCGGCCGATATGTCTGAAAATCCGCTTTTTATATCAGTTGACGCGATGGGGGGAGATTATTCTCCCCGAATCGTCGTTGAAGGTTTGGCTATTGCCACAAAACAAAATCCGGATATGCGCTTTTTGGTTTATGGTGATTTAGAAAGAGTTTCTGCCGAATTCAAAAAATTTCCGGAACTGAAAGATACTTGCGAAATCAGGCACGCACCTGAAATGGTCAGCAATGATGATAAACCATCTCAAGTGATTCGCAATCGAAACACAAGTATGTATATGGCCATAGACGCCGTTAAGAGAGGCGAAGCACAGGCTGTTGTTTCAGCCGGAAATACCGGCGCATTGATGGCGATCTCGAAAATGTTGTTGAAAACAATTCATAAGATTCACCGTCCGGCAATTGTGACGATTATGCCCCACAGATATGGTAAATATGTGATGCTTGATTTAGGCGCGAATGCTGAATGCACATCTGTCAATTTGGCAGAATTTGCGGTGATGGGTAATGTGTTGGCAAAAAAAGCTTTGCACATTGAAAAGCCGCGTGTGGCGCTCTTAAATATCGGCTCTGAGGAAATGAAAGGCAGGGAAGAAATCCGTCATGCTTTGCAGATGTTAAAAGAAGCAGGCGATGATTTGAACTTGAATTTTATCGGTTACATCGAACCGCACGATATTCCTTTCGGTAAAGCTGATGTAATTGTAGCAGACGGGTTTACGGGTAACGTTGCATTAAAGTCAATTGAAGGAACAGCAAAATTTGCGGCGGCAATGCTCAAAGATTCGATTAAGAGAACGCCGATTTCTTGGCTCGGGCTTCCGTTTTTGTATTTTGCTGCCAAAAAAATTAAGAAAACAATGAACCCGAAACAATATAACGGTGCAATGTTTGTCGGCTTGAACGGTTTATCCGTTAAGAGCCACGGCGGCGCAGACGGGTTCAGTTTTTCTGTCGCCTTAAATAATGCGGCGATGCTGGTTCGTCAGGATTTTGTTTCAACCATCAGAGCAGAACTTGAAGATATTGACTTAGATGAGATATCACAAGATATGTTTTATGATGTGATGTAAATAAAATTTATAAACATCAAAAAAAGATGCCTCAGGCATCTTTTTTTTATAACTCTTTTCCATAGTGTGTTTTTTAAGCTTTGCTATTATATCAGCTAAAAAAGGAGAGTATAATGCGAAGTGCTTTATTAATCGTTCTGTTGCTTATTGTCGGATGTTATTTGATGGATAATGATGCATCGGCAAATATGAGCTTAACAGATAAGAAAGGCGATATTGGAAAAGTAAAGTTGACCGATACGCCCAAAGGTCTTTTTGTTGAAGTTGATCTAAAAAATTTGCCTTCGGGAGAACACGGTTTCCATATTCATGAATACGGAAGTTGTGAGGATGGGACAGATGAAAAAGGAGTGTTGCAAAAAGCTTTTAAGGCTGGAGGTCATTTTGACCCCCAAAAAACAGGGAAACATTTAGGTCCGAAAGGCAAGGGGCATAAAGGCGATTTACCGGTTTTAAAAGTTGATAAAAAAGGAAATGTAAAGGTCAGTTTTTATGTTCCTGATTTGATGGTCAAAGAAATCAGAGAAAGGGCAATTGTCATTCACGAAGGAAAGGATAATTATAAAGATACACCTTTGCCTTTGGGTGGGGGCGGTAAACGAATAGCATGCGGGGTCATCAGATAAAAAAAATCGCTCTTTTAATATTCAAATTAAAAGAGCGAAATCAACGGAAGAAATTAATCTATTTCAACAAGCTCATATTCGCGTGAGCCTAAGCCGATCGATTCGGCATAAGGTAAAATATGGCGCCCGTTTTGACGTTCAACACGCGCAATAAAATGATCGCGTCCGGAATCTGTCGAAGTCCAAATTTTATCAATAGCAGCTTGATCGACAGCCACAGGATCGGTTGAAGCTAAAATACCGATATCTTTCATACAAGGATCTTCAGGATGAGAGTCGCAATCACAGTCAACGGAAAGATTGTTCATTACATTGATATATAAAATGCGCCCGTTCATATAATCTCTGACAGCTTTTGCTGCTTCTGCCATTGATTCTAAGAATGCATTTTGTTCGGCAATTTTGTCCCATAAGTCATTAACATCGCGTGAGGCTCCCGCAGTATGGATATAAGCCTTTCCGTTTGAAGAACCAAAACCGATGGATTGATTTTTCAAAACACCGCCGAAACCGCCCATAGCGTGTCCTTTAAAGTGCGCCAAATTTAAAAATGAATCATAGTTTTTCATGTGTGTTCCGACAATATCAACATCCAAATGTTTTCCGCCTTTGACCGGAATATCAAATTCACCTTCGCTATCGAGTAAATCAACTGTCGCTATTTTCGTAAATCCATGTTCTTCAATAGCTTTCAAATGCTCCTTTAAGGTGTTTCGACGACCGGCATAAGCCGTATTACATTCAACAATATTGGCATTCAAATGTTTGACAAGCTTACCGATAAGCTCAGGTTTTAAATAGTTATGCCCCCCGGGTTCGCCGGTTGAGATTTTCACACCGATACGTCCTTCTAATTTCGGGGACAGTTTTTCGTAAATTTTAACCAAACTGTCAGGGGTTATTTCTTTTGTAAAATAAACAATCGGTTTTGACATATTATTCTCCTTAGGTGTTAATGAAAAGGCTTTCTTGTGAAAAAAGCTCAAAAGAAAAGCGCTTGAAAACAATTTTAAAAAATCACGTCGCTTCATATAATATTCTCCTTTATCACTCAAATGCTAACGCTTAGAGTTAAATCTAAGTCAGGAAAAATGTTCAAGGTTTTTATTTTTATTTGACAACAAATTGATATTCTAAGATATAATATCAAAAATAAAAAAGAGATTAACGCATGAAAAACAAAATTTTAATATATGGCAGATTATTTTTTGAGTTAGCTGTTTTTGCCCTTGCGGTTCTGGCATTCTATCAAAAATATCCGTTTAAAATATTTGATATACAATTTGTGGCAGCTCTTCAAAACGGGATAGCAACAGGGGCTTCAATCAGCTTTGTTTTGATCGGGCTCATTTTAGTTTTAAGTTTTTGTTTTGGACGAGTCTATTGTTCTGTTTTATGCCCGCTTGGAATATTTCAGGAAATATTGACGATTCTTTTTAAGCCTTTTTATAAAAAATTCAAAATTAAAGGAAACAAGCATTATTTTGTTTCTTATATTTTAGCATGCGTTTTGTTTGGAATTTTTTTAGGAGGAACATCTGCCGTCATAAGGCTCGTAGATCCGTATAGCGTTTTCGGAAATGCCATAAGCGGAGCGGGATTCGGTATCGGTTTTGTGGCGACTTTATCCATTCTTGTGCTCTTTAAGAAAAGATTCTTTTGTGTAAATATATGTCCGGTCGGTTGTATTTTAGGGATTATATCCAAAAGAGCATTGTTAAAAATAAACATTGAAAAAGACAAATGCCAGAAATGCGGCTTATGTGAAAGAATATGTCCGACAGGGAGTATTAATTCCAAAGAGCAAAAAATTGACAATGAAACTTGTGTAAGATGCTTAAAATGTTTACCGGTATGCAAGCACGGAGCTGTTGTTTTGAGCAAAGTTTCAAAAGAACCGGCTTTTGACCTTTCACGCAGGAATCTCATAAAATCATGTGCGCTGCTTTTGGTTTTAAGGGCAACCATAAAAGCCGGAATGGACTTGAGCAAATATGTGAGCTCTAAAACCAAAAGTGTGATTTTGCCGGCGGGAGCGAAAAATGTAAAAGATTTTGCAAACAGATGTTTGAATTGTAATTTATGTGTGAAAAATTGTCCGATGAAAATCATCAAAAAAGCAACAAAGGAAACGCCTTTTGTGCATATTGACTATGGTACAAATTTTTGCAAATATAAATGCCATAAGTGTTCTGAAGTTTGTCCGTCGGGCGCAATTGAAAAAATCAGTTTGAATGTCAAGCAAAAAACAAAAATCGCAACAGCTGTTGTAGATGAGCAAAAATGTATCGGGTGCGGTGTTTGTGCCTATGAATGTCCGCGCCAAATTATTATCAAAAACGAAGGCGAGCCGCCGATTATCAGATTTGATGAATGTATCGGTTGTGGCGCTTGTGCAAACGTCTGCCCGGTTCAGGCGATTTCAATGACACCGGCAGAAAATCAAATCATTTTAAGTTAAAGGAGAAATACAAAATGTCACTTTCTATGACGGAAATTATTTTAATACTGGTGGTTGTTTTAGTGTTGTTCGGAGGTAAAAGAATTCCGGAGTTAGCACGCGGCTTAGGAAAAGCTCAGGCAGAATACAAAAAAGCCAAAGAAGCAATCGAAAACGAAGTCAGCGAGTTCAAGGCAGAGGTTGAAAAGTCTTCAAAAAAAGAAACTGTAAAAAGAGCTGCCCCCAAAAAGAAGAAATCACAAACAACAGCTAAAAAAGCGACCGTTAAAACAGTTAAAAAAACAGCCGTAAAATCTAAAAAATAGAAATGCAGGAAAAAGAACAAACATTAATTGAACACTTAGAGGCATTGCGCCAAGTGCTAATTAAAAGCCTGTTGGTACTTGCTTTATGCTTGGTGCCGATGTTTTTTGTTTCGCCTTATGCGATGGATACACTCATCAAAATTATGGTTGGAAAAAATGAAGTAACACTTAACTTTTTTACACCGATGGAAGTGTTTATATTGCAAATAAAAATGGCGTTGCTACTTGATTTTTTAGTATGCTTTCCGTATATTGCCCGGCAGTTTTGGCACTTCATTTTGCCGGCACTATATGACAATGAAAGGCATTTTATAAAATCCATTGTTTTAAGTTCAAGCCTTTTGTTTGTTGTTGGGGTTTTATTTTGTTTGTTCTTGATTTTGCCGTTAGTGTTAAGGTTTGGCTTGAGTTTTACGGGTGATTATATCAAACCGATGCTCGGCATCGGAAACGTTGTGTCTCTTGCTTTAATGCTCTCATTTGTTTTCGGCGTGATGTTCCAATTTCCGCTAGTGACATATTCTCTGATTAAAGTAGGGATCATAAGCTACGAAAGTATGAAAGCAAAGCGCGCATATGTTTTTATCGGGATACTGATTCTCTCAGGAATTTTAACACCGCCGGATATTTTAAGCCAATTAATGCTAACGCTTCCGACTTATGCATTATTTGAGGCAGGACTTTTAATGGCAAAAAATAAAAAAAAAGCTTGACTTAGAGTATGCTCTAAAAACTAGACTCTTCTTAAAATAAATTTATAAAAGGATAAAAAATGACACGACGTGAGTTTTTATTAGGAGGAGCCTTGCTCGTAACAGCTTCGGGAATAGGATATGTAAATCTTGCAAAATTCGGACATTTGCCGGATGAAATCAGTCTGAAAAAAATAAAAGCTTCACCCTTTCAAACAAAAGGCATATTCCATAACATTCATCCGACAGAAAAAATGACGGGCGAGGGAGGATTTTGGAAAGTGATGTATGATTTTTATTTTAAGAATTATCCTGATAAAAAACCCAAAAAAGAGATACCGACCGTAAAAACAGATATTAAAAGGTTGAAGAAAAATGAAAATAACCTTGTTTGGTTCGGACATTCATCAACATATTTTCAGCTGGGTTCAAAAAGATTTTTAATAGACCCCGTCTTTTCAAGTAACGCTTCACCCGTGCCGCACAACGTTGTGCCGTTCAAAGGAACAAAGGTTTATAGTTCGGAGGATATTCCGGAAATCGATTATTTGATAATCACACATGATCATTATGATCATCTGGACTATGAAACAATAATGGCCTTGAAGCCGAAAATCAAACACGTTATTACGGGGCTTGGTGTGGGCTCTCACTTTAGATATTGGGGATATGAGCCTGAAAAAATCACGGAAATGGATTGGAACGAGAGTATCAATATCTTAAAAGGTAAGATACATTGCTTGCCGGCAAGACATTTTTCGGGAAGGCTTTTTGCAAACAAAACTTTGTGGGCATCGTTTTTAGTTGAATTGGCAGGATATAAAATCTATATAGGCGGCGATTCCGGTTATGATGATCACTATAAAATAATCGGCGAAAAATTTGGAAGTATAGATTTTGCGCTTTTAGAAGCCGGACAATATGATAAAAATTGGCGCTACATTCACGAAATGCCGGAAGAATTTATTAAAGCTGCGAAAGATTTAAAAGCAAAGAGGATTTTGCCGGTACATAATTCAAAATTTTCGATTTGTAATCATCCTTGGTATGATCCGCTTGATAGAATAACAGAGCTGCTCAAAAAAGAAAATTTGAATGTAATCACCCCAAAAATCGGGGATATCGTCCAATTAGATGATCCCACACAAAAGTTTAACCAATGGTGGAAGGATATAAAATAATGACATTAACTGCTTTATGTCCGGAATAGGGCTGTAAATAGGTATAAAAAAGCGGATACTTTAAGGTATCCGTTTTTATTTTTTCAAAAAGGTCGGCTTGAGCCAACTAAATTAGAAAAGAGATGATGTAATAACACTCTTGACTTATTCATACTTTGTCAACAGATCTTTCCAAATCTGTGGGGCGTCAACTTCGTCGAAGTAGGTTTTTAAGAAATTGACAATGGTATTATGTTTTTTGTTGATACATTTGCGCCCCGGCTCCGTCAGAGCCAGATCACGTAATCGAAGCAACTTATCAAAAAAATGGTTTACAGCCGGAGAAGACTTTTGTTGCTTGTATTTTTCAGCATTCATATCTGTCGGCAAACAATCAGGATCGAAAAAAGGTTCTTCGCCTTTGGAACGATAGGCTCGATATTCAATACACCTGATAACACCGATTAAACCGCTTGCATCTGCCATATCCGCATCGGAAACAATTTTTCCCTCTATGCAATCCGGTAGGATTCCGCTAAGGCGTTTGCTGTATCCGATTGTCTTGACGATTCCGATACATTTGTCGGTAAAAACCGCATCAAGTCCGGAGCCTTTTAATATACGTCTTGTATTTGTTAATAATTGTGCACTTTCTTCACCGAATAATTTATAATCATCGCAATCATGTAACAAAGCAGCCGCCGCGACCAAATTACGATCAGCTTCGGGAATTTCATTGCAAAAATCCATAGCCATATTATAAACACGGAGAACATGACTATCGTCATGCCCGCTCAAATCATGCCCCAACAATTCAGAAACAGATTTTTTAATGTATTCAACTCCAGTCATATATCCTTCCTTATAAAAACCAAAACCGCCCAAATAGGCGGCCTGTAAAGACTATGTGTATCGCAATGGTCGGGACGAGAGGATTCGAACCTCCGACTTCTTGCACCCCATGCAAGCGCTCTACCAGGCTGAACTACGTCCCGTTTGCAAAGTTTGCTATATATCTAATTTTTCAAATATGCAAGTGTTTTTTAATCAACCGACCAAAAAATTTTGCAAATTATCTTTCAAATCTAATAATTCGTTTTTAAGTTTTGTAAGCTTTTCAATCTGTATATCATCAAGTTTTGAAACAGCGCTTGAAGGGGAAGATGTTGCAGGTGAATCGCCTTGAGCTAAAACAGGCTCAAAGAAGTCTTTTTGAATATCGCCGTTTAAAAAAGCTTTGATACCATATTCCTTGAAGATTTTTTGAACCCCTTCAATTGTGTATCTTTTTTCGTATAAAAATTCTTTGATAAGTCGAATCAGCTCAACATCATCTGGACGATAATAACGGCGTCCGCCACTCGTTTTCATGGGAGAAATTTCTTTAAATTTCGTTTCCCAAAAACGTAAAACATGAGTCGCAACGCCAATCTCTCGCCCAACCTCGGCGATTGTTCTGAAAGCTGATTTCGACTTATTAACCAAGCTTTTATCCTTTATTTGTTAATGGATTTACGCATAATTTGAGACGGTTTGAAAGAAATAACCGTACGAGCGGAAATAGTTGCTTCAACACCTGTTTTGGGGTTGCGACCGATACGAGGGTTCTTTCTTCTCAACATTAAAGTTCCGAAAGAGGAAAGCTTAACATCATTGCCTTGAATCAACTGTTCTCTGATTTCACCAATCATCAAATCCAAAATATCACCGGCATCCTTACGGGAAATACCGATTTCTTCATAAATTTTTTCTGCAATATCAGAACGAGTAATTGTTTTCATTTTATGTTTTTCCTTCAATCTAAGTATTAATTTCCTTGAAGTTACAACAAAGAAATTTAAATCTCAAGAGGTGAAAAGAGATATTTCACAAGTTTTTATTTTTTTTATGCATAAAATTTTGCTTTACAATTCGTTTTTTTTGAGTTATAGTGCGCTCACTTCCGAGAAGGCGGATTTTTAAATCCCGTTGTAAATGTAGGGTTTATGACTATCGGGACAATAACAATTTTAATATAAAAAAGGAAAATTTTATGAAAAGTATCGTATCTGCAAAGAAAAAACCAAGTCGTCGCTATGGTGTCAACCTTTGGGGTGATGGCAATAGCCCGATTAACAAGAGAAGCTATGCGCCTGGTCAACATGGTCAAAGAAGAAAGAAAATGTCTGACTATGGCACACAATTGTCTGCAAAACAAAGATTGAAGACATATTATGGCAATATTTCTGAAAAACAGTTCCACAAATATTATGAAGAAGCTATCCGTCGTACGGGTGACGCTGCTGAAAACTTAGTCGGTTTGCTCGAATCTCGTTTGGATAACATTGTTTATAAAGCAAAATTTGTTCCGACTGTTTTTGCTTCTCGTCAATTCATCAACCATGGTCACGTAACCGTTAACGGTAAGAAAGTCAATATTCCTTCTTATATGCTTAAAGTTGGTGACGTTATTGAAGTTAGAGAAAAATCTAAATCAATGGCAATGGTTGTTGCATCTGTTGAATCTCAAACAAGAGATACACCGGATTATATTGAAGTTGATACTAAAAAGTTGACAGCTAAATATAACTATGTTCCGAAATTTGCTGATATTCCTTATGCAGCATTGATGGAACCGAACCTTGT